>CAMLOC010000052.1 GCA_946481465.1 uncultured Shinella sp.
TCTCGGTGTTCAACCCGCAGGCGCAGTTCAAGATGGGCGCCTTCCCGCCGCCGGTGAAGAATGCCGGCGACACCTGCTACATCTCGGACCACAACGACATCGGCATCGGCCTCAACGCCAAGGGCGCCAATCAGGAGGCTGCCAAAAAGTTCCTGACCTTCGTCGCCTCGCCGGAATTCGCCGACATCTACGCCAACTCGCTGCCGGGCTTCTTCAGCCTGAATTCGACGGCGGTGAAGATGAACGACCCGCTGGCGCAGGAATTCGTCTCCTGGCGTGAGAAGTGCCAGCCGACGATCCGCTCGACCTACCAGATCCTGTCGCGCGGCACGCCGAACCTCGAAAACGAGACCTGGACCGAATCGGCCAACGTCATCAACGGCACGGATACGCCGGAAGTGGCCGGCGAGAAGCTCCAGAAGGGCCTCGACAGCTGGTACAAGCCGGCGAAGTAAGCCGGGGCAAATAGATGTGCGGGGAGGGGAATGCCCCTCACCCTAGCCCTCTCCCCGCAAGCGGGGAGAGGGGACCGAGACGTTGCGGCAAGTCTCCTTCTCCCCGCTTGCGGGGAGAAGGTGGCCGGCAGGCCGGATGAGGGGCTGGGTGCCCCCGATCTTCCCGAAGGTTGGGAGGTCAGGACGCCGCAAGGCAAAATCGGGGAGCGACCCCGGCACTATCGTGTATGCTGAATTTGTCATGTGCGGCACAACCGGTCGCGCAATGCGTCCGTGCATACGGACCTAACCAACAACAACCGGACGGGGCACGCTGGCCATGAGCGACATACCTTCTTCCCATGAGGCGACGGGCCCGATCAGGCGGCCGCGGCGCTGGCATATCGGCGTCTTCCTGCTGCCGGCCTTCATCGTCTATTCGGCGGTCATGATCCTGCCGCTCATCGAGACGCTGCGCCTGTCGCTGTTCAACACGGTGGACGGCCAGCCGGCCTTCGTCGGCCTCGGCAATTTCAAGGTGCTGTTCGGCGACGAGCGCTGGGCGGCCGATTTCTGGAACGCGCTGAAGAACAACGTCATCTTCTTCGCCATCCACATGCTGGTGCAGAACCCGATCGGGGTGGCGCTCGCGGCCATGCTGTCGATCCCCAAGCTGCGTTTTGCAGCCTTCTACCGCACGGCGATCTTCCTGCCGACGCTGCTGTCCTTCGTCATCGTCGGCTTCATCTGGAAGCTGATCCTCTCGCCGATCTGGGGCGTCTCGCCCTACCTGATGGATCTCGTCGGCCTGAAGTCCCTGTTCGCCCCCTGGCTCGGCAGGCCGAATTCGGCGCTGATCGCCGTGTCGCTGATCTCGGTCTGGCAATATGTCGGCATCCCGATGATGCTGATCTATGCCGCGCTGCTCAACATTCCCGATGAGGTGATCGAGGCGGCCGAATGCGACGGCGTCACCGGCTGGAGCCAGTTCTGGAAGATCAAGCTGCCGCTCATCCTGCCCGCCATCGGCATCATCTCGATCCTCACCTTCGTCGGCAACTTCAACGCCTTCGACCTCGTCTACACCGTGCAGGGGGCGCTGGCCGGGCCCGACAAGTCCACCGACATCCTCGGCACGCTGCTCTACCGCACCTTCTTCGGTTTCCAGCTCCAGCTCGGCGACCGCTCGATGGGCGCGACGATCGCGACGGTCATGTTCCTCATCATCCTCGCCGGCGTCTCGCTCTATCTCTTCGCCATCCAGCGGCGCATGCGCCGCTACCAGTTCTGACCGGGAGGACCTCGCATGTCCAAGGCACGCACCTCGCTGACCCGCACGTCGCTCGTTCACCTGGCGCTGATCGGCTACGCGTTGATCTCGATCTTCCCTGTCTTCCTGACGATCATCAACTCGATGAAGGATCGCAACGCCATCTTCCGCAACCCCATGCAGCTTCCCTCGCCGAAAACCTTCGACCTCGTCGGCTACACGACGGTGCTGGGGCAGGGGGATTTTGCGACCTATTTCCAGAACAGCTTCATCGTCACGGTGGCGTCCATCGCGCTGGTGCTGCTGTTCGGCGCCATGGCCGCCTTCGCGCTCTCGGAATACCGCTTCCGCGGCAACACGCTGATGGGCCTCTATCTCGCCATCGGCATCATGATCCCGATCCGCCTCGGCACGGTGGCGATCCTGCAGGGCATGGTGGCGACGGGGCTCGTCAACACGCTGACGGCGCTGATCCTCGTCTATACCGCGCAAGGCATCCCGCTCGCCGTCTTCATCCTCTCCGAGTTCATGCGCACCGTTTCCGACGACCTCAAGAATGCCGGGCGCATCGATGGGCTTTCGGAATATTCGATCTTCTTCCGCCTCGTCCTGCCGCTCGTCCGGCCGGCCATGGCGACGGTCGCGGTCTTCACCATGATCCCGATCTGGAACGACCTGTGGTTTCCGCTGATCCTGGCGCCGAGCGAGGCGACCAAGACGGTGACGCTGGGATCGCAGATCTTCATCGGCCAGTTCGTCACCAACTGGAATGCAGTGCTCGCCGCGCTCTCGCTCGCGATCCTGCCCGTCCTCATCCTCTATTTCATCTTCTCGCGGCAGCTGATCCGCGGCATCACCTCGGGAGCAGTCAAGTGAGTTCCGCCACGTCCCCCATCCGCGTCCTGTCCGCCGGCCTCGGCAATATGGGCCGCAGCCATGCGCTCGCCTACCATGAAAACCCGGGCTTCGAGATCATCGGCCTCGTCAACCGCTCGAAGGTTCCGGTCCCGGCCGGGCTGGAAGGCTACGAGATCCATCCATCCTTCCACGAGGCGCTGCGCGAATTGAAGCCGGAGCTCTGCTCGATCAACACCTATTCGGACAGCCATGCCGAATATGCGATCGCAGCACTCGAAACCGGCGCCCATGTCTTCCTCGAAAAGCCGCTGGCGACGACGGTGGCGGATGCCGAGCGGGTGGTGGCTTGCGCGAAGGCGAACGGCCGCAAGCTCGTCGTCGGCTATATCCTGCGCCACCATCCGTCCTGGATGCGGCTCATCGAGGAAGCGCGCAAGCTCGGCGGCCCCTACGTCTTCCGCATGAACCTGAACCAGCAGTCGAGCGGGCCGACCTGGGCGACCCACAAGGCGCTGATGCAGACGACCCCGCCGATCGTCGATTGCGGCGTGCACTATGTCGACGTGATGTGCCAGATCACCGACGCCAAGCCCGTCGAGGTGCGCGGCATGGGCCTGCGCCTGTCGAACGAGATCGCGCCCGACATGTACAATTACGGCCATCTCCAGGTGCTCTTCGACGACGGCTCGCTCGGCTGGTACGAGGCGGGCTGGGGGCCGATGATCTCGGAAACCGCCTTCTTCGTGAAGGACGTCATGTCGCCGAACGGCTCCGTCTCGATCGTCATGGACCCGAACGCGAAGTCCGACGATATCGACACCCACACCAAGACGGCCGTCATCCGCCTGCACAATGCGGCCACCGGCCCCGACGGCCGGTTCCTGTCGCCGGACGAGGACCTGAAGATGGCCGGCGAGCCCGGCCACCAGGAACTGTGCGACCGCGAGCAGGCCTATGTGCTGAAGGCGATCCGCGAGGACATCGACCTGACGCGCCACATGGACGACGCCGTCCAGTCGCTGAGGATCTGCCTTGCGGCCGATGAAAGTGTCAGGACCGGTCAGACGGTCAAGCTGTAAGTATTTGTTTTCACGCAATTCCGAACGCAAAACCGCTACACACTTTTGCTGGAATTGCTTTAAGGGGATATCAGGTGGGCTCTCTTCAACTCAAATCCGTGCGCAAGTCCTTCGGCAAGGTCGACGTGATCAAGGGCATTGACCTTGACGTGAAGGACGGCGAGTTCGTCATCTTCGTCGGCCCCTCGGGCTGCGGCAAGTCTACGCTGCTGCGCATCATCGCGGGCCTGGAGGATGCGACCTCCGGCTCGATCACCATCGACGGCGCGGAAGTCGTGACCGTGCCGCCGGCAAAGCGCGGCATCGCCATGGTGTTCCAGTCCTACGCGCTTTATCCGCACCTGACGGTCAAGGACAATATGGGGCTCGGCCTCAAGCAGGCCGGTGCGCCCAAGGCGGAGATCGAGGCGCGCGTCGACAAGGCCTCGGCCATGCTGTCGCTGGAAAAGTACCTTGCCCGCCGCCCGGCGGAGCTGTCCGGCGGCCAGCGCCAGCGCGTCGCCATCGGCCGCGCCATCGTGCGCGAGCCGAAGCTCTTCCTCTTCGACGAGCCGCTCTCCAACCTCGACGCCGAACTGCGCGTGCAGATGCGCGTCGAGCTGGCCAACCTCTACAACCAGCTGAAGGCCACCATGATCTACGTCACGCACGACCAGGTCGAGGCGATGACGCTGGCGGACAAGATCGTGGTGCTCGACGGCGGCGTCATCCAGCAGGTCGGCTCGCCGATGGAGCTTTACAACCGGCCGGCCAACCTCTTCGTCGCCGGCTTCATCGGCTCGCCGGGCATGAACTTCATCGACGCGGAGCGCCTCGGCGTTGCCGATGCGAAGACGGTCGGCGTGCGTCCGGAGCACATCACCCTGTCGCGCGAGGGCGGCGAATGGCAGGCGAAGGCGGTGCATGTCGAGCATCTCGGCGCCGACACGATCGTCTATCTCGAATCGGAAAAGGTCGGCGCCTTCACGGTCCGCCTGTTCGGCGAACATCACTACGCGCCCGGCGACATCGTCTTCGCCACGCCGGCGGCAAACCAGATGCATCGCTTCGACGCAAATGGCCAAGCCATACGTTGAGGCCCCTCATCACAAGTCCGTGATCGGGGTGGATTGCGGCCTCCGGTGCCGTGATCTACGATTGTCAAAGATCAGAAACTAACATACAGCGTTGTTTGTATGTTGCGATGCGGTGGTCCTGCGATCACCGCATCTTCATGTTTTCAGGACCCTGCCGCGCTTCGGGCGGCACCGCTTATGGAAGAACCCATGCGTTTCACGAGACCGATTTCGATTGCGACCTTCGGCGCCCTTTTGATTGTCGCCGGCTGCCAGGACGAGCAGGCGCCGCAGGGCGGCTTTGCATTTCCGCCGCCGCAGGTGGCCGTCATCACCGTGAAGGCAGAGGATGTGCCGATCACCAACGACCTGCCGGGCCGCATCGCCGCGACCCGCACGGCGGAAGTGCGCCCGCGCGCGACCGGCATCGTCATCGAGCGCATCTTCGAGCAGGGCTCGCAGGTCAAGGAAGGCGACGTGCTCTACCGCATCGACCCCGCGCCGTTCCAGGTGCAGGTCGACAGCGCGGAGGCCACGCTGCGCCGCGCCAAGGCCGTCCAGGCCCAGGCGCGCAACACCGCCGAGCGCCAGGAGCAGCTGCGCAAGTCGAACGTCGCCTCCGCGCAGACCTATGACGACGCCGTCGCCCAGCTCGCGCAGGCGGATGCGGACGTGGCGATCGCCGAGGCGAGCCTTGCGACCGCCAAGCTCAATCTCGAATATACCGAGGTCAAGGCGCCGATCAGCGGCCGCATCGGCCGCGCGCTGATCACCGAGGGCGCGCTGGTTTCGGCCAACGGCACGGAGAATCTCGCGACCATCCAGCAGCTCGACCCGGTCTATGCCGACTTCACCCAGTCGGCGACCGATCTCATGCGCCTGCGCAAGGCGCTGGAGGACGGCGCGCTGATGGCCGACAACAACTCGGCCGACGTCAAGCTGATGCTCGACGACGGGTCCGCCTATCCGCATTCGGGCAAGCTCCTCTTCTCCGAAGCCGCCGTCGACGAGACGACCGGCCAGGTGACGCTGCGCGGCGAATTCCCCAATCCGGACGGCGACCTGCTGCCGGGCATGTATGTGCGCGTGCAGATCGAGCAGGGCATCGAGAAGGGCGCCGTCATCGTGCCGCAGCAGGCCGTCCAGCGCGACAGCTCGGGCAGCGCGCTCGTCTATGTCGTTTCGGCCGACAACAAGGCCGGCACCCGCAACGTGCGCGTCGGCCGTGCCGCCGGCACGAACTGGGTCATCACCGACGGCCTGAAGAACGGCGAGAAGATCATCGTGGAAGGTTTCCAGAAAGTTCAGCCGGGCGGCGAAGTCGTGCCGGCCGAATGGGATCCCAATGCCGCGGCGAAGGCCGCCCAGCCGGCTGCCGAAGGTGGCGAGGCGGCTGCGCAGACCGGCGAGGCCGGCAAGGCGGAGGGCGGCGAGGGTGCCGCCAAGGCCGAGCAGGCGAAGTGAGGACCTGAAGGATGCCCAGTTTTTTCATCGACAGGCCGATTTTTGCCTGGGTCGTCGCGATCTTCATCATGATCGCCGGCGCCATCGCCATCCCGCTTCTGCCCATCTCTCAGTATCCCGACGTGGCGCCGCCGCAGATTTCGGTCTCGACGACCTATTCCGGTGCATCCTCGCAGGATACGTACCAGAGCGTCACCAAGCTCATCGAGGATGAGCTGAACGGTGTCGAGGGCATGCTCTATTTCGAATCGACCTCGAGCGCCGCGGGTTCGGCCGAAATCAACATCACGTTCGCGCCCGGCACCGATCCCAGCCAGGCGTCGGTCGACGTGCAGAATCGCATCAGCCGTGTCGAACCGCGTCTTCCCGATTCGGTTCGTCGTCAGGGCGTGCAGGTCGAAGAGGCCGGCTCCGGCTTCCTCCTGATCGTCTCGCTCACCTCGACCGACGGCACGATGGACGCCATCAGCCTCGGCGATTATCTGAACCGCAACATCCTCAGCGAAGTCCAGCGTGTACCCGGTGTCGGCCGTGCGCAGCTTTTCGCGACGCAGCGCTCCATGCGCGTCTGGCTGGATCCGGACAAGATGCTCGGCCTCAATTTGACGGCGGCCGACATCACCGCCGCCGTGCAGGCGCAGAACGCGCAGATCGCCGCAGGCAGCATCGGCGCACAGCCGAACCCGATCACCCAGCAGATCGCGGCCCCCGTCAACATCAAGGGCCAGCTGACGACGCCGGAAGAGTTCGGCGCCATCGTGCTGCGTGCCAATGCGGACGGATCCTCCGTGCGCCTGCGTGACGTCGCCCGCGTGGAAGTGGGCGGCGAGACCTATTCCTTCTCGACCCGCCTCAACGGGCAACCATCCGCGGCTATCGGCGTGCAGCTGTCGCCGAGCGGCAATGCCATGCAGACGTCGGAAGCCATCAAGGCGCGTATGGACGAGCTGGCAAAGTTCTTCCCGCCGGGCCTTGAATATTCGATCCCCTACGACACCTCGCCCTTCGTCAAGGTGTCGATCGAGAAGGTGCTGCACACGCTGCTCGAAGCCGTCGGCCTCGTCTTCCTCGTGATGTTCCTGTTCCTGCAGAACATCCGCTACACGATCATCCCGACGCTCGTCGTTCCCGTCGCGCTGCTCGGCACCTGCGCCGTCATGCTTGCCATGGGCTTCTCGATCAACGTGCTCACCATGTTCGCCATGGTGCTCGCCATCGGCATCCTCGTCGATGATGCGATCATCGTCGTGGAGAACGTCGAGCGCATCATGTCGGAAGAGGGGCTGCCGCCGAAGGAGGCGACCCGCAAGGCCATGAAGCAGATCACCGGCGCCGTCATCGGCATCACGCTGGTGCTCGCCTCGGTGTTCATCCCGATGGGCTTCTTCCCGGGCGCGGTCGGCGTCATCTACCAGCAGTTCTCGCTGACGATGGTCGTCTCGATCCTGTTCTCCGCCTTCCTTGCCCTGTCGCTGACCCCGGCGCTCGCCGGCAGCTTCCTGAAGCAGGTTCCCAAGGGGCACCATCATACCAAGCGCGGCTTTTTCGGCTGGTTCAACCGTGGCTTCGACAAGACGTCGAAAGGGTACAGCGGCAGCGTGGGCTGGCTGGTCCGCCGCACAGGCCGGGTCATGGTGATCTATCTCGCCATTCTGGCGGGGCTTGGCTACATGTTCCTGAAGCTGCCGTCCTCGTTCCTGCCGGATGAAGACCAGGGTTTTGTCATCGTCATGATGCAGCTGCCCTCGGAAGCCACCGGCCACCGCACGGACGAGGTGCTGGCCCAGACCGAAAAGATCTTCGGTCAGGAGCCGGCGGTCGACACCATTGTCGGCATCAACGGCTTCTCTTTCTTCGGCGCGGGCCAGAATGCAGGCCTTGCATTCGTCACGTTGAAAGACTGGAGCGAGCGCGGGCCGGAAAACTCCGCACAGTCGCTCGCGGGCCGGGCGAGCATGGCGATGAGCCAGATCAAGGATGCGATCAGCTTCGCGCTGTCGCCGCCGCCGATCCAGGGCCTGGGCACGACGGGCGGGTTCTCCTTCCGCCTCCAGGACCGTGCCGGCCTCGGCCAGCAGGCGCTTTCCGCCGCGCGTGACCAGCTCCTCGGCCTTGCCGCCCAGAGCAACGTCGTGGCGGGCGTGCGTGTCGAAGGCATGCCGGATGCGGCGCAGGTCAACGTCACGATCGATCGCGAGAAGGCCAACACCTTCGGCGTGACCTTCGCCGACATCAACTCGACGATCTCGACCAATCTCGGCTCGACCTATGTCAACGACTTCCCGAATGCCGGGCGCATGCAGCGTGTGACGGTCCAGGCGGACCAGAACGAACGCATGCAGGTGGCCGATCTCCTGAGCCTCAATGTCAGGAACGCCTCGGGCGGCATGGTGCCGATCTCGGCCTTTGCGACCGCCGAATGGGCGATGGCGCCGACGCAGACCGTCGGCTACAACGGCTACCCGTCCGTCCGCTTCAGCGGCGATACGAAGCCGGGCTTCTCGTCCGGTGACGCGATCGCGGAGATGCAGCGGCTCGCCGCCCAGCTTCCGCCGGGCTTCGGCTATGAGTGGACGGGCCAGTCGCTGCAGGAAATCCAGTCCGGTTCGCAGGCGCCGATCCTCGTCGGTCTGTCGATCCTCCTGGTCTTCCTGTGCCTTGCGGCGCTCTATGAAAGCTGGTCGATCCCGTTCGCGGTCATCCTCGTCGTGCCGCTCGGCGTCATCGGCGCGGTCATCGCGGTCACGTTGCGCGACATGTCGAACGACGTGTACTTCAAGGTGGGCCTGATCGCGATCATCGGCCTTTCGGCGAAGAACGCGATCCTGATCATCGAGTTCGCCAAGGAACTGATGGAGGACGGCAAGTCGCTGATCGAGGCGACGATCGAGGCCTGCCACCTGCGCTTCCGCCCGATCCTGATGACCTCGCTCGCCTTCACGCTCGGCGTTCTGCCGCTGGCGATCGCCACGGGCGCAAGCTCGGGCAGCCAGCGCGCCATCGGCACCGGCGTTATGGGCGGCATGATCACCGCCACGGTGCTCGCCATCTTCTTCGTGCCCGTCTTCTTTGTCTTCGTGATGAAGCTGTTCGGCTACGGCAAGGAGAAGAAGGAGGAGGCGGCTCCGGCGGCAAGCCCGGCGGAGTAGGCCGCCATGCGCCGGACCAAGGCCGAGGCCGAGGAAACCCGCCAGCAGATCCTGCTGGCGGCGGAGAAGGTCTTCTACGAAAAGGGTGTCGCCCACGCCTCCATGGCGGATGTGGCGCGCGCCGCGGGGGTCACCCGCGGCGCCATCTACTGGCACTTCGCCAATAGGGCGGATCTCGTGCTGGAGCTCTACAACTCGCTGCCCATGCCGCAGGAAGACCTGATCGCCCGCGAGCTGGAAGCGGAGAACGCCGACGTTTTCGGCGTCCTGGAGCGGGTCGGGCGGGAATGGCTGGAGCTGCTGGCCACCGACGAGCACCGCCAGCGCATCCTCTCGATCCTGCTGCGCTGCGATACGTCGGGCGAGTTTGCTGCCATCTCGGAGCGGCAGAACGACATAGACGACGAGCACATGCAGGCGCTGGAGGCGGCTTTCGCCAAGGCCGAGGGGCAGGGCAAGCTCGGCGCAGCCTGGACGCCGCGCTCGGCCGCCGCGATGCTGCGCTGGGTCATCAAGGGGCTCTGCTCGGAATGGCTGCTGTTCGGCCGTCGTTTCGATATCGCCTGCGAGGGCAAGGAGGCCCTGCGCCGTCTCTTCCTGACCTATGCGAGCCCGATGCCCTCACGCTGAACGGAAGGCCTCGAGCCGCGCGATCCACTCCGCGCCGATCTGCCAGCGCCTGAGCACCGAGACGGGGTCTTCCGCGTCGAGCCGCGAGCAGATGCGGTAGACCTCCAGCACCTCCGGCGCCATGTCGCCGCGCTGGCAGAAATACATCGCCGCCGCATAGCGCGCCCGCCCGGACCATTCGGCGCCGGGCGGCATGGCGATGATCTCCCAGTTGCGGCGCGTCTCCTCGTCCATGTCAGGCGAGGCCCGGCGGGCTCGCCGTGCGCCTTGCGAGCTTGACGAATGGGCGCGGCACGATCCTCGCCCGCTTCATCAGCTTCTGGTATTTCAGTTCGCGCATCGCGTAGATCTCCACCCAGAGGTCCTCCGTGAACTTCGACCCGTAGGGCCGTTCGAGGCTGGCGATGGCGATGTTGCGCTTGGCCGTCGGCGACCAGATCGCGGCGGTGACGAGGCCTGCCTCGTGCTTTTGCCGATGATAGACGATGGCGTGCTCGGCGGGAATATTCCCTTCGATTTCAAGGCCGACGAGGATGTGCTTCAGAGTTTGATTCCGCCGCGCGTCGAGGATCGCCCGGCGCCCGTTGAAGTTCGGCTTGTCCGGATCGACCAGCCAGTCGAGGCCGATCTCGTCGGGCATGCGCACCCGGTCTGCGCGCAACGCCCCCTCGGCGGTGACGAAATCCGTATTGGCGACGATGAAGCCGGCCTCGATGCGTGCCTGGTTGAGCGCGCCGTAGCCGATGGCGCGGATCGTGTGCGGCGCGCCTGCGCGCCACAGCCGGTCCCACAGGGAAAGCGCCCGGGCGCGGGGCACGAAGAGTTCGTAGCCGAGATCGCCGGTGAAGCCGGTGCGCGAGATCGTCACCGCGCCACCCTCATGCGGGAAAGTGCCGATATGGAAAGGT
>CAMLOC010000053.1 GCA_946481465.1 uncultured Shinella sp.
CGATCTTGTCGGCCATGGTCATGGCCTCGATCTGGTCGTGGGTGACATAGACCGTCGTCGTCTTGAGGCGCTGGTGAAGCCCCTTGATCTCCGCGCGCATGGCCACGCGCAGCTTCGCGTCGAGGTTGGACAGCGGCTCGTCGAACAGGAAGACCTGCGGATCGCGCACGATGGCGCGCCCCATAGCCACGCGCTGGCGCTGGCCGCCGGAAAGCTGGCGCGGATAGCGGTCGAGAAGCTTGGAAAGACCGAGAATGTCGGCCGCCTTGGCGACGCGGCTGTCGATCTCGGATTTCGGGCTGCCGGCGAGCATCAGCGAGAAGGCCATGTTCGCCGCCACGGTCATGTGCGGGTAGAGCGCGTAGTTCTGGAACACCATGGCGATGTCGCGCTCTTTCGGCGGCAGCGTGTTGACGACCCGCTCGCCGATACGGATCTCGCCGGCCGTGATGTTCTCCAGCCCCGCCAGCATGCGCAGCAGCGTGGACTTGCCGCAGCCGGACGGGCCGACCAGGATCACGAACTCGCCGTCCTCGATCTTGATATCGACGCCCTTGATAACCGGAAAAGCGCCGAAGGATTTCCTCACATCGACGAAGTCGACACCTGCCATATGCGTTCCTCCCAGAACCGATTTGTCGTGCCGTACCGGGGGCGGGTCCTCCTCAAGACCCTGCACCCCGGCCGGTCCGCCACGAACTATGCTTGCCCGTCAGCCACCTGCGATACGTCCCTGCAATTCATCCTCGATATGGATGCGGATGATTTCGTCGAACGTGCTTTCCGCCGTGAAACCCAGTTCGCGCGCGCGCTGCGCGTCGAAGTCCGTCGCCCAGCCGGCGACGATCCGGCGGATGACCGGATCCGGCTCGCGCCGGATCAGGGCGACCGTCTTCGGCCCGGCGATCCGGCCGAGCGCCTCGATCTCCTCGCCGACGAGGGCGGAAAGGCCGGGCATGGTGAGATTGCGGCGCGGGCCGATCCGCGCGGTGTCCATGCGCGCGGCATGGACGAAGAAGCCGACCGCCGAGCGCGGGCTTGCAAACCAGTGGCGCACGTTCTCGTCCACCGGAAGCACGGCTTCCTTGCCGGCGAGCGGCTCGCGCAGGATGTTGGAGAAGAAGCCGGACGCGGCCTTGTTCGGCGTGCCCGGGCGGATGCAGATGGTCGGCAGGCGGATGCCGATGCCGTCGAACACGCCCTTGCGCGTATAGTCGGCCAGCAGCAATTCGCTGATCGCCTTCTGCGTGCCGTAGCTCGTCAGCGGCGTGGTGAAGAACGTATCGCCGATCTTCTCGGGGAAGGGCTCGCCGAAAACCGCGATCGAGGAGGCGAAGATGACGCGCGGCGCATAGGGCGCCTGCAGGCCCTCCCGGCGGATCGCCTCGAAGAGGAAGCGCGTGCCGTCGAGGTTCACCTTGTAGCCGAGGTCGAAATCGGCCTCGGCCTCGCCCGAGACGATGGCGGCAAGGTGGAAGATGACATCGGGGCGCCTGGCGACGAGGCTTTCGGCGACGCCGGGATCCGAGACGTCGAGCGCCAGCGCGGAGGCAATCGCCGAAAGCCCGGCCGGAACCGGCGGCGCCACGACATCCACCAGCGTCATCGCCGCGACGTCGTAGCCGAGCACGCCGGGCTCGGCCGAAATCCTCTCCACCAGCTTGCGGCCGATCATGCCGGCCGCTCCGATCACCATTACATGCATATGCGGCGGACCTCCCTCCGTCGTGCCTGCCCGGTGGGCAGGACCTTCAATCCTGCTCCTGCCCGAAACCCTTCCCGGCTTTGCCGGCCTGCGCGACCAGTTCCCTGGTGGTCGCGTAGATGCGCAGCAGATGTGTGTGGAATGCCCGGGTGACCGCCTCGCGGTCGCGCCGGCGCAGCCCTTCGACGATCTCCAGATGATCGCGATAGCTCGCCTCGATCGCCCCCGGCCGCGACATGGCCGAGCGGCGGAAATCCATCATGTAGGTGTAGAGATCGGTGACGAAATCGGCGAGCAGCGGGTTGCCGCAGGCCCGGTAGATCGAAACGTGGAACTCGCGGTCGCAGATGAGGAACCGCATGGCGTCCTCGCCGCCGGCCCGTTGCGCCTCCAGAAGGTCGTCGAGCTTGGCGAGGGTCTCCTCGTCGATGGCCTCGGCCGCATCGCCCACCACCTTCAGTTCGACATGCAGGCGCGCCGCATGCACCGCCTCCAGATCGTAGTTGTTGATGGCGTTCGGCGAGACGATCGTCACCGGCAGGTCGCTGACGTCGATCGCGTTGACGCGCGTGCGGCTGCCCTGCGCGACGTCGAGGATGTTGCGGGCGGAAAGCTGCCGGATGGCGCCGCGCACGGTCTCCCGGCTCACATGCATGACATTGGCAAGCTCGCGCTCGCCCGGCAATTCGTCCCCCGGCCGCAGCATGTTGGTCGCGATGAGGACCATGATCTTCTCGGCGATGAGGTCGCGCGCGGTGCGCCGGTCGAGCGCCTTGCCCACCCTCGGCATTTCGACCAGCACGGGACGTCCGCTCATCGCCATCTCGCCCTCCCACTGATCTACTGGTTGGTCCAGCAGATCAGTTGTGAGCAAAGCCGGAAAGGCCAGGCCCGTCAAGACAGCTTCGTCGCCGCGCCGCATCAAAAAGCCGCCCTCCGATTGTGCACCGCATGGTCGGCTCGCGGCCCGCGCGCACGCTCCAGCCAGCCGAGGCCGTCGAGGGTGGCGCCGGCAGGACGGTATTCGCAGCCGACCCAGCCGTCATAGCCGAGCGCGTCGAGCGCCGCGAAGATGCGGAAATCGTCGAGTTCGCCGGTGCCGGGCTCCTGCCGCTTCGGCACAGAGGCGACCTGGACATGGCCGATCACCGGCATCAGCGTTTCGAGGCCCGTCAGCACGTCGCCATGCAGGATCTGGCGGTGGTAGATGTCGAACTGGAGCCTCAGGTTCGGATGTCCCAGCCGGTCGATAATCTCGGCCGCGCGGTCGAAATCGTCGAGGAAATAGCCCGGCATGTCGCGCCGGTTTATCGGCTCGATGAGGAGCGTGCGACCCGCCGCCCCCGCCGCATCGGCGGCAAAGCGCAGCGCGTCGAGATAGGCCGCCGCGGCGGCCGGATCGCCCGCCGGGGCAAGGCCGGCCATGACATGCAGCAGCGGCGCATCCAGCGCCCGCGCATAATCGAGGGCCGTCGCGACCGAGCGGCGGAACTCTTCCGCGCGCTCCGGCAGGGCCGCAAGCCCGCGCTCGCCCTTCGCCCAGTCTCCGGGCGGCAGGTTGAAGAGCACCTGCCGCAGGCCCGCCGCCCGCAGCGCAGCGGCGACGGTTTCCGCCGGATGGTCATAGGGGAACAGATACTCGACCGCCTCGAACCCCGCCTCCGCCGCCTCGCCGAATCGCTCCAGGAACGGCCGCTCGGTGAACATCATGGAGAGGTTGGCGGCAAAGCGCGGCATGTCAGTCCGTCTCCTCCGGCCCCATGCCGGGCAGCGTGAGGCCGGATATGCCGGCCAGCAGCCGGGCGACGGACGAATCGTCGTCGCGCCCCATGCCCGCCGCCTCCGTCATGACGAAAAGCTGCAACGCGGCGCTCGTCACCGGCAGCGGGAATTTCTGCCGCCGCCCGAGATCGGAGACGATGCCGAGGTCCTTGGTGAAGATAGAGACCGCGCTCATCGGCGCATAATCGCCGGCCAGCACATGCGGGATGCGGTTCTCGAACATCCAGCTGTTGCCGGCCGATTTCGTGATGACGTCGAAGACGCGGGATATGTCGAGCCCGAGGCTCTTGGCGAAGGTGATCGCCTCGCAGGCGGCGGCGATGTGGACACCGGCCAGAAGCTGGTTGACGATCTTGAACGACGAGCCGATGCCGACGCTATCGCCGAGCCGGTAGACGGTCTCGGCCATGGCGTCGAGTGCTGGGCCGGCGGCGGCGAAGGCCTCCGGCGAGCCCGAGCCCATGACCGTCAGCGCGCCGGCGCCGGCCTTCGCCGCGCCGCCGCTGATCGGCGCGTCGAGATAGAGAACGCCGGCCTCCTCCGCGCGCCGTGCGAAATCCTGCGCCTCCTGCGGCGCCATGGTCGGCGAGGCGATGACGACGGCGCCCGGGCCGAGCGCCGCGGCAGCGCTGCCGGCGCCGAACAGCACGCTTTCGACCTGGGCCGCATTGACGACGACAAGGACGGGGATATCCGCCCCGCGCGCCGCCTCGGCAGCGCTTGCCGCCGCCCGGCCGCCTGCCGCCTCAAGCGCGCCCAGCGCATCGGGATTGGTGTCGTAGCCCGAGACGGAAAGGCCGCCGCGCAACAGGGAGCGGGCCATGCCGATTCCCATGGCGCCAAGGCCGATCACTGCGACCGATTTCGCTGGATCCATCCCGTCCTCCCCGTCCGCTGTTCTTATGACAGCGCTAACATATCTTCAGTCAAACACATTGACGGGAGGCTCGCAAGAAAAATATGTTAGCGCTGTCATTCGACCTGAAACCACCCTGAAAGACTGCGCATGCCGCCGACCAAACCCACCCTGACCGATGTCGCCCGCCTTGCCGGCGTGAGCGAGATCACCGTCTCGCGGGTCGTTCGCGGCAAGGGGCCGATCGCCGAGGAGACGCGCCGGCGGGTGCGCGGCGCGATCGAGGCGCTCGGCTATGTGCCGAACCGGGCGGCCGGCACCCTCGCCTCCTCGGCCTCGCTGTTCATCGGCGTCATCCTGCCCTCGATGCACAACATCGTCTTCCCCGAGGTGCTGCGCGGCATCTACGAGGGGCTGGCCGGCAGCCCTTACCAGCCGCTTCTCGGCGTCAGCGAATACGACCGCGAGAAGGAGCAGGAGATCCTCTCCTCGCTGCTCGCCTGGCAGCCGATGGCGATCATCACCGCCGGCTCGGACCATACGGACGTCACGCGCCGGCTGCTCAGGGAAAGCGGCGTGCGCGTCGTGGAACTGATGGATACGGAGGGCGATCCCGTCGATCTCGTCGTCGGCTTTTCCCACCGGCAGGCCGGTTACGACAGCGGCCGGCACCTGATCGCCAAGGGCTATCGCCGCATCGGCTATGTCGGCCACGACTGGGTCGCGGACCGGCGTGCGCGGCTGCGTTACGAAGGCCTCGTCGACGCGCTCGCCGAGGAAGGCCTTTCCCTTGCCGCGGAGGTGCATGTCGACGGGCCGAGTTCCGTCACCGGGGGGGCGGAGATGCTGCCCAGGCTGCTCGCCGCGGCGGATATCGACGCCGCCGTCTTCGTCAACGACGACATGGCGGTCGGCGGCTACTTCCACTGCCTTGCGGCCGGCATCGCGGTGAAGGAAGAACTCGCGCTCTTCGGCTTCAACGGGCTCGACATCGGCCAGGCGATCCCCATGCCGCTGTCGACCGTCCGCTCCAACCGCTTCGAGATCGGCCGCATCGCCGCGGGGCGCATCATCGCGGAGCCGAGGCGGCCCGCCGAAACCGAGGTCGTGAACACGGGATACGAGATCATCGAGGGCGCGACCGCCTGAGGATAGGAAAGAAGGACGAGACATGTTCATAGGCGCCATTGCCGACGACCTGACGGGAGCGACAGACCTCTGCCTCATGCTGGCGCGCGGCGGCATGCGTGTGGTGCAGGCGATCGGCGTGCCGGACGCAAGCTTCGATTTCGGCGCGGCGGATGCCGTGGTCGTGGCGTTGAAATCGCGCACGCTTCCCAAGGCGGACGCCGTCGCCCAGTCGCTCGCGGCCGCCCGCCGGCTCCTCGATGCGGGCGCCCGGCAGCTCTTCTTCAAATATTGCTCGACCTTCGATTCGACCGACGAAGGCAATATCGGGCCGGTGACCGAGGCGCTGCTGGAGGCGACCGGCGCCGCGCTGACCATCGCCTGCCCCGCCTTCCCGGCCAACGGCCGCACGGTCTATCGGGGCCACCTCTTCGTCGGCGACCTGCTGCTGTCCGACAGCCCGATGAAGGACCATCCGCTGACGCCGATGCGCGACGCCAACCTCGTGCGCGTGCTGCAGCGGCAGACGGCGCTGCCGGTCGGGCTGGTCGGCCACGAGACGGTGGAAAAGGGCGCGGATGCGATCCGTGCGGCGCTCGACAAGGCCGCGAGCGACGGCCTCAACATGCTTGTCGTCGATGCCGTGACGGACGACCAGCTCCGGGCCATCGGCACCGCCGCGGCGGGGCTGAAGCTCGTCACGGGCGGCTCGGGCGTCGCCCTCGGCCTGCCCGCCAATTTCGGCTTCTCGCAGGGCGCGGGAAGCGCCCGGCCCTTTCCCGCGCCGGCGGGGCGCGCGGCCATCATCGCCGGCTCCTGCTCCGCCGCCACCCGCCGGCAGATCGCCGCCGCACGCGCCGCCGGCATCCCCGCGCTGAAGATCGATCCCCAGGATATCGCCGAAGGGCGGATGACGGCGGAGGCGGCGGCGCGCTGGATCATCGACAGCGACCATGCGACGCCCCTCGTCTTTTCGAGCGACGATCGCGCGGAGGTCGCACGGGCGCAGGCCGCGCTGGGCCGGATGCGGGCCGGGGAACTGGTCGAGCATCTTCTGGCGGATGTCGCGATCCGGCTGAGGGATGCCCGCTTCCGCCGCTTCGTCGTTGCCGGCGGCGAGACCTCCGGCGCGGTCGTCAATGCGCTCGGCCCGGCCGCCCTTGCGATCGGGCCGGAGATCGACCCCGGCGTGCCGTGGACCGTCAGCCTCGACGGAGCCCCCCTGGCGCTGGCGTTGAAATCCGGCAATTTCGGCGCCGACGACTTCTTTCTCAAAGCATGGGAGCTGCTGCAATGACCGCCATCCTCTCCGAGGAAACCAGGACGCGCGATGCGATCGCCGCCACCGGAAAATCCCTCTTCGACCGCGGGCTCACCTTCGGTTCGGCCGGCAATATCAGCGTGCGGCTCTCGAATGGCGACATGCTGATGACGCCGACCAATGCCTCGCTCGGCGCGCTCGATCCGGCGCGGCTCTCGCGCTTTTCGGCGGAGGGCGTGCATACGGGCGGCGACAAGCCGACCAAGGAAGCCTTCCTGCACCAGTGCATGTATTGCAAACGGCCGCAAAGCGCCGCCGTCGTGCACCTGCATTCCACCCATTCCGTCGCCGTCAGCATCCTTGCCGATACCGATCCGGAGGATGTGCTGCCGCCGCTGACCGCCTATTACGTCATGCGCGTGGGAGCCCTGCCGCTGGTGCCCTATTTCCCTCCAGGCGACACGGCGCTGGCCGAGGCCGTGGCGTTGAGGGCCGAGAAGAGCCACGCCGTCCTGCTCGCCAACCACGGCCCCGTCGTTGCCGGCAAGACGCTCACGGATGCGCAGTACGCCACCGAGGAACTGGAGGAGACGGCCAAGCTCTTCCTCCTGCTCCGCGGCTCGGCGATCCGGCCGCTCACCACCGGGCAGAAGGCCGCGCTCCAGCCGTAGACGACGCGGCCCGGAATGAGCCGGGCAGTGGAGCGGGCGTCCCGCCTATCGCCTGTCAGAGCCCCGCGACGCAGACATATTTCAGCTCGAGGAAGCCTTCGATGCCGTATTTGGAGCCTTCGCGGCCGAGGCCTGACTGCTTGACGCCGCCGAACGGCGCCATCTCGTTGGCAATCAGGCCGGAATTGACGCCGACGATGCCGGCCTCCAGCGCCTCGGCGACGCGCCAGACACGGGCCATGTCCTTGGCGTAGAAATAGGAGGCGAGGCCGTATTCGCTGTCGTTGGCCATGGCTATCACCTCATCCTCGTCCCGGAAGGTGATGATCGGGGCGAGCGGCGCAAAAGTCTCCTCGCTCGCCACCTTCATCGCCTGCGTGACGCCGGTGATGACCGTCGGCTCGTAGAAGGTGCCGCCGAGCGCGCTGCGCCTGCCGCCCGCAACCAGCTTGCCGCCCTTCTCCAGCGCGTCGGCCACATGCTCCTCGATCTTGGCGACGGCCTTGTCGTCGATCAGCGGACCCTGCGTGATGCCGGCCTCGGTGCCGCGGCCGAGCGTGATGGCCGACACTTTCGCAAGCAGCTTCTCGGTGAAGGCTTCAACGACGCTTTCCTGCACGTAGATGCGGTTGGCGCACACGCAGGTCTGGCCGGCATTGCGGAACTTCGAGATCATCGCGCCCTCCACGGCCGCGTCGAGATCGGCATCGTCGAAGACGATGAAGGGCGCGTTGCCGCCAAGTTCGAGCGACAGGCGCTTGATGCCGTCGGCGGCCTCCTTCATCAGCCAGCGGCCGACGCCGGTCGAGCCGGTGAAGGTGATCTTGGCGACCTTCGGGTTGTGGCAGAATTCCTCGCCGATCGGCCGCGCCTCGCCGGTGACGACGGAGAAGACGCCGGCCGGCACCCCGGCCCGCTCGGCAAGCACGGCGAGCGCCAGCGCCGAAAGCGGCGTCTGCGAGGCCGGCTTCAGCAGCATGGAGCAGCCGGCGGCGAGCGCCGGGCCGGCCTTGCGGGTGATCATGCCGTTCGGAAAATTCCAGGGCGTGATGGCGGCGCAGACGCCGACCGGCTGCTTCAGCACCATGATGCGCTGGCCGGCATTGGCGCCGGGAATGATGTCGCCGTCGATGCGCTTGGCTTCTTCCGCGAACCATTCGAGATAGGCGGCATTCGAGACCACCTCGCCCCTCGCCTCGGCCAGCGGCTTGCCCTGTTCGGCGGTCAGGATCAGCGCGAGGTCGTCGGCATTGTCGAGGATGAGATGGAACCAGGCATTGAGCACCTTCGCCCGTTCCTTGGCGCTGCGCCTGGCCCAGAGTTTCTGCGCGGCTTCCGCGGCGTCGATGGCGGCGGCCACTTCCGCGCGCGACAGCGAGGGGACCTCGGCGATCACCGAGCCGTCGAAGGGATCGGTCACAGCGAAGGTGCGGCCGTCGGCGGCAGAGGTCCAGCGGCCGTCGACGAAGGCCTTGTCGGCAAGCAGGCGTCCATCCTTGAGCGCGGTCTTGAGCGGGTGCGTCATGAGAGATCTCCGAAAAGCGTGAGGAAGGCGGGGGCGGCAAGCGAGATGCCGGACAGAAACAGGAGGCAGAAGGCGACGCGGCGAAGGCCCGTCGGCGTCAGCGGCGGCGGATGGCGGCGGGCGAGCGCCGTGAAGGCCATGACGACCGGTATGCACAGGAGCCCCCACCAGAAGGAGGCCGAGGGCATGTCTCCCGCCCCGGCGACGAGCGCAAGGCGCAACACCGCATTGACGGCGAAGACGGCGACGAGCGTTTCGCGGATGGCGGCGGGACGCAGCGGCTGGCGATAGAAATGGTAGACGAGCGGCGGCCCGGCCGTGGAGAAGAGCCCGCCCATCACGCCGGCGACCGCCCCGAAAAAGGCGAAGGACGCCGGCCCCGACGGCCTGTCCAGCGGCGCGGGTTTCAGGAGCAGCTGGATGCTGGAGAGCACGATGATCGCACCGAGCACCAGCTTCAGCCAGTCGAGCGAGGAGGAGACCAGCAGGCCCAAAAGCCAGTAGCCGAAGACCAGGAAGACGAGGCTGACGAAGATCACCAGCAGGAATTCGCGCTTTGCGATATCCCGCCAGCCCCTGGCCAGCACCTGCGCCGCATTGACGATGGCGAGGATGCCGACGAGCACGGCGGCATCGGGCAGCGGCACGACGCCGGTCAGCCCGACGCCGCCCATGAACAGGAGGCCGAGCGCGAAACCGGTCAGCGTCTGCACATAGGAGGCGCCCGCCGCCAGCAGCAGCAGGACGACGAGGCTCGACACGCCCATGATCAGAGCGTCCCGATGCCCGCGAAGAGGTTTTCGCACGCCGCGCCGGCGCGGTAGAAGACGGCCGGCTGGCCGAGCGGGGCCGGAACGGTCACCTCGCGGCCGCCCTCGTGGGCCTTGCCGCTCCAGACATGCACCCAGTCCGCGCCCTTCGGCAGGTAGACGCTGCGCTCCGTCTCGCCCGCCTTCCAGACCGGCGCGACGAGCAGGTCCGCGCCGTAGAGATAGGCGTCCTGGATGGCGTATGTGGCGCGGTCGTCCTCATGGTGCAGGAAGAGCGGGCGCTGGACGGGCAGGCCCGTCTCGGCCGCCTCCTTGGAGAGCGCCTTCAGGTAGGGGGCAAGATGCACGTAGATCGCCGTCATGCGGGCGAAATGGGAGAGCACCGCCGCGTCCTGGTCGATCTGCAGGTTGTCGCGCGGGCGGTTGCCCTCGTGGCTGCGCATGACCGGCGTGAAGGCGGCCATCTCGGCCCAGCGCATCAGGAGTTCCGGCGTGCGGACATTGCCGAACAGGCTGGTATACCCGCCGATATCGGAATGGTGATAGGCATTGCCGAGAAGGCCGGAGGAGAGCGCGCCGGACATGACCGTCACGAGGCCGTCGTGGCGGGAGAAATCCACCGACTGGTCGCCGCCCCACAGGAGCGGGCAATGGGCCTGCACGCCCGTATAGCCGGCGCGCATGAAGAACAGCGTGTCGCCGGTCTTGCCGCGACTTTCCACAGCCTTCGCGTTCACCTCGGCCCAGAGCGTCGGCCAGGCATTGTGCATCAGCTTGGCGTCGATGCCGTTCTTGAGCTTCACGTCGATCGGCAGATACTCGCCGAAATCCGCCATCCAGCCGGAGAGGCCGAAATCCAGCATGTTCTGACCGATCACCCGCTCGGCGAACCAGGCGGCCGCATCCGGATTGGTGAAATCGACCACGCCGCAATCGAACTCGCCGAAATCGACCAGCGCGGTCTTGCCCTCGGCATTCGTCGCGAAATAGCCGCTCGCTTCCGCCTCGGGGAACAGCGAGCCGTCGACGCACAGATACGGGTTCACATAGCCGAGGAAGCGGATGTTCTCGTCGGCAAGCTCGGCGATCTTCTGGCGCAGGTGCGGATAGCGCTCCTCGTTGCC
>CAMLOC010000054.1 GCA_946481465.1 uncultured Shinella sp.
CAGTCCTACGCGCTCTATCCGCACATGACGGTGAAGAACAACATCGCCTTCCCCTTGAAGATGGCGAAGATGGATCCGGCGGCGATCGACAGGAAGGTGACGGAGGCCGCCCGCGTGCTCAACCTCACCAACTATCTGGAGCGCCGCCCGGGCCAGCTTTCCGGCGGCCAGCGCCAGCGCGTGGCCATCGGCCGGGCGATCGTGCGCGAGCCGTCGGCCTTTCTCTTCGACGAGCCGCTGTCGAACCTCGACGCGGCGCTGCGCGGCACGATGCGGCTGGAGATTTCCGAACTGCATCACCAGTTGAAGACGACGATGATCTACGTCACGCACGACCAGGTCGAGGCGATGACCATGGCCGACAAGATCGTCGTTCTCAACGCCGGCAATATCGAGCAGGTCGGCTCGCCGCTCGATCTCTACAACAAGCCCGACAACCTGTTCGTCGCCGGCTTCATCGGCTCGCCGCGCATGAACTTCGTCAAGGGCGAGGCGGCCAGGCCGTACAATGCCCCGACCGTCGGCATCCGGCCGGAACATATCGCGCTGTCCAGGGAAAGCGGGACGTGGAAGGGCGTCGTCGGCGTCGCCGAGCATCTCGGCTCCGATACGTTCCTGCACGTCAATGCCGAGGGCATCGGCATGCTCACCGTGCGCGCCGGCGGCGACGTCCCCGTCACCCACGGCGATGCCGTCTTCCTCACTCCCGACGAAACGCGCATCCATCGCTTCGACGACGCCGGAAAGGCCATCCGATGAAACGGCTCGCCGGCAGAAGCGCGCTGATCACCGGATCGGCGCGCGGCATCGGCCGCGCTTTCGCGGAAGCCTATGTGCGCGAGGGCGCGCGTGTCGCCATCGCCGACATCGATAGCGAACGGGCGGCGGCGACGGCCCGCGAGATCGGCCCGGCCGCCTATGCAGTCGAGATGGACGTGACGCGGCAGGCTTCGATCGACGCGGCCGTCGCGGCCTGCGTGAAGGAAGCCGGCGGCATCGACATTCTCGTCAACAATGCGGCGCTGTTCGACCTGGCGCCGATCGTCGAGATCACGCGCGAGAGCTACGAGAAACTGTTCTCGATCAACGTCGCCGGCACGCTCTTCACCCTGCAGGCGGTGGCCAGGCAGATGATCGCGCAGGGGCGCGGCGGCAAGATCATCAACATGGCGAGCCAGGCCGGCCGGCGCGGCGAGGCGCTGGTCGGCGTCTATTGCGCCACCAAGGCGGCGGTCATCAGCCTCACCCAGTCGGCCGGGCTGAACCTCATCGCGCACGGCATCAACGTCAACGCCATCGCGCCCGGCGTGGTCGACGGCGAGCATTGGGACGGCGTCGACGCGCTCTTCGCCCGATACGAGAACCGGCCGCTCGGCGAGAAGAAGCGGCTGGTCGGCGCGGAAGTGCCCTTCGGCCGCATGGGCACCGCCGAGGACCTGACGGGCATGGCGGTCTTCCTCGCCTCGCAGGAGAGCAACTACATCGTCGCGCAGACCTACAATGTCGACGGCGGCAACTGGATGAGCTGAGGCCCGCCGCAAGCGGACCCGGCCCGGAATAGACCGGACAACCGGAAGGAATGGACCATGACCACGAAACTGTCGCTCGCCACCCTCGATGCGGTCGAAAGGACCGCAGGCGTTCCGGCCTACGGGCGCGACGGCCTTGCAGCGGGCATCGTGCATTTCGGCGTCGGCAACTTCCACCGGGCGCACCAGGCGGTCTATCTCGACGATCTCTTCAATCTCGGCCTCGATCATGACTGGGCGATCATCGGCGCCGGCGTCCTGCCCTCCGATGCGGCGATGCGCGACAAGCTGGCCGGCCAGGATTTCCTGACCACCGTCGTCGAGCAGGACAACAACCGCTCCGGCGCGCGCGTCACCGGTGCGATGATCGGCTACCTTGCGCCCGGCAACGCGGCGGCGACCATTGCGCAACTGGCGGACCCGGCGATCCGCATCGTCTCGCTGACCATCACCGAGGGCGGCTATTTCATCGATCCCGCTTCCGGCGTCTTCGATCCGGCGCACCCGGCGATCGCCGCCGATGCCGCCAACCCGGCCGATCCGAAGACCGTCTTCGGGCTCATCCTCGCCGGCCTGAAGGCGCGCAGGGACAAGGGCATGCCGCCCTACACCGTCATGTCCTGCGACAACATCCCGGGCAATGGCGAGGTGACGCACGCCGCCGTCTCCGGCCTTGCCCGCCTTTCCGATCCCGCTCTTGCCGACTGGATCGACGCCAACGTCGCCTTCCCGAACGGCATGGTCGACCGCATCACGCCGGCGACCGGGCCGCGCGAGATCGGCATCGTCGCGGATGACTACGGCATCGACGATGCCTGGCCGGTCTTCTGCGAGGAGTTCAAGCAATGGGTGCTGGAGGATCATTTCCCTGAGGGCCGCCCGGCGCTGGAAAAGGCCGGCGTGCAGTTCGTGCCCGATGTGGCGCCCTACGAGCACATGAAGATCCGTATCCTCAACGGCGGCCATGCGGCAATCGCCTATCCGGCCGCCTTGCTCGATATCCATTTCGTGCACGAGGCGATGGAGGATCCCGATATCCGCGCCTTCCTCGCCAAGCTGGAGCGCGAGGAGATCATCCCCGTCATCCCGCCCGTGCCGGACACGGACCTCAACGACTATTTCTCGCTGATCGAGCGCCGTTTCCTGAACCCCAAGATCGCCGACACCATCCCGCGGCTGGCGCAGGACGGCTCCAACCGCCAGCCGAAGTTCATCCTGCCCTCCACCGCCGATCGGCTGGCGCGCGGCGAGGACGTCGTCGGCCTCGCGCTCGTCTCGGCGCTGTGGTGCCATTACCTCGCCGGCGCGACCGACAGCGGCAAGGCGATCACCTTCAACGATCCCAATATCGACCGTATCCACGCAGCGGCGACGGCGGCCAAGGGCGATCCCGATGCCTTCCTGGAACTGAAGGACATTTTTGGCGCCGTGGCGGGGTCCGGGCTCTTCCGCAAGCGCTTTGCCAACGCCCTGAAATCCCTCCAGCAGAAGGGGACGCGGGCGACGCTGAAGACCTATCTGGACGACGGGCTCGCCATCTGAGGAAACCCCCACAATCGCGGGGCTTTCCAAGCGGAGGAGCAGACAGTACGAGAAAGGCCTGACAATGGAACGGGACGTCATGGCCGCCAAACGGACAGAACTGGTGATCTTCGATTGCGACGGTGTGCTGGTCGACAGCGAACCGATCTCGATTGCGGTGCTGGTCGAGGCGCTGGCCGCGGCGGGCGTGACGATGAGCGCCGATGAGGCCCATGAGCGCTTCCTCGGCCGCAGCCTGAAGAGCATGTCGGAAATCCTGCATGCCGACTACGGGCTCGCGATCGACGCGGCCTTCCTGGAGGCGATGCGCAAGGTGCTCTACGAGCGCTTCCGCGCCGAGCTCAAGGCCATCGACGGCATCGCCGAAACGGTGGACGGGCTCGGCATCGCCCATTGCGTGGCCTCTTCGAGCCAGCTGGAGCGCATCCGCCTGTCGCTTACCGTCACCGGCCTCATCGACAGGTTCGAGCCGAACATCTTCAGCGCCAGCATGGTCGCGCGCGGCAAGCCGGCGCCCGATCTCTTCCTGCATGCCAGCGCGGCCATGGGGGTCGCGCCCGGCCGTTGCGTGGTGGTGGAGGACAGCCCTGCAGGCATCACGGCGGCAAAATCCGCCGGCATGCGGGTGGTCGCCTTCACCGGCGGCTCCCATGCGCGCGCGCCGCGCCACCGCGAGGCGCTGCTCAGCCTCGATCCCGACGTCCTGTTTGACGACATGCGGGAATTGTTACAGTTTGTCCGCGAGGAAGAGGCCGGCGGGAAAGAATACTGATGCGCGATCTGATCGTTGCGGTGGACATCGGCACGGGCAGTGCCCGGGCCGGCGTCTTCGACCGGAGCGGCGCCTTGCTGGGACGTTCCGAGCACCCGATCGCCCTGCGCCGGCCCGGCGTGAACCATGCCGAGCACGATTCGGAAGACATCTGGCGGGCGGCCTGCGCCGCGGTGAGGGCGGCCCGGGCGCTTGCGGGCGCGGAGGCGGACCGCATCGCCGCCCTCGGCATCGATGCGACCTGCTCGCTGGTCGTCCGGGACACGGCTGGACGGCCTCTGGCCGTCTCCGGCGGCGATGAGGCCCGCTGGGACACGATCGCCTGGTTCGATCACCGCGCGCTGGAAGAGGCGGACCGCTGCACGGCGACGGATCACCTGGCGCTGGCCCATTCGGGCCGCGTCATGTCGCCGGAAATGGAAATGCCCAAGCTGATGTGGCTGAAGCGCCACCGGCCGGAACAATGGGCGAAGACGGGCTATGTCTTCGACCTTGCCGATTTCATGACCTGGCGGGCGACCGGCGTGAATGCCCGCTCGCGCTGCACGATGACGGCGAAATGGAACTATCTCTCCCATGAAGGACAGCCCTGGAACGACAGCTTCCTGAACGCGATCGGCCTTGGGGACCTGCGCGAGCGCGCCGCGCTGCCGCAGGAAACGCTGGCGGTCGGCCGGGCCGTCGGGCGCCTTGCGCCGGAGGCCGCGGCGGAACTCGGCCTCGACACGGGCTGCGTGGTCGCGGCCGGCCTGATCGATGCCTATGCCGGTGCGTTCGGGGTGCTCGGGCCCTTTGCCGGTGCGCCGGAGACGCTGGAGCGCCAGCTTGCCCTCATCGGCGGCACGTCGAGCTGCATCGTCGCCTTCTCGCGCGAGAAGCGGTTCGGCTTCGGCATGTGGGGGCCTTATTACGAGGCGGTGCTGCCGGGCTGGTGGCTGGTGGAGGGCGGCCAGTCGGCGACCGGCGCGCTGCTCGACCATGTCGTGCGCACGCACAGCGCGGGCGGCGAGCCGTCGGCGGCGAACCATGCGCGCATCGTCGCACGCATCCGCGCGCTGCAGGAAGAAGAGGGCGAGGCTTTCGCCGCGCGGCTGCATGTGCTGCCGGATTTCCACGGCAACCGCTCGCCGCTGGCCGATCCGCACGCCCTCGGCGTGGTCAGCGGCCTTTCGCTCGATGCTTCCTTCGACGGGCTCTGCCGCCTCTACTGGCGGACCTCGGTCGCCATTGCGCTTGGCATCCGCCATATCCTCGAACGGCTCGGTGCAGACGGCTACCCGCTCGATACGCTGCATGTCGCCGGCGGCCATGTGCGCAATCCGCTGTTGATGGAACTCTACCGCGACGTCACCGGCTGCCGTGTCGTGGTGCCGCAGACCGGCGATGCGGTGCTGCTCGGCACCGCCATGGTGGCGGCGGTGGCCGGCGGGCTGCATGCCGACCTTCCGGCTGCCGGCCGGCAGATGTATCCGGGCAGCAGCGCCTTCCTTCCCGACCCCGCCCGAAAGGCCGGCTACGACCGGGACTATCGCCGTTTCCTCGCGCTCCACCGGCATCGGGCCGAGCTGGAAACGATCGACTGAAAACCATCTGAAAAAATTTTCGACCGGCGGGAACCAAATCCTGCCTCGCGGGTTTATCAGGTGTCACCGGTCAGCGCATGTCCCCCACATGCGAGGCCCTCGACTGGTGATCGACCACGATACCGTGTCCCCCTCCGGTCCGTGGATACTCAAGCAGCCAGTGTCTCCCAGACGCTGGCTGTTTTCTTTCGTGGCATCGGTGGAGATGTGAAGAGGGCGAGGCGACGCGATGTTTTCAGACAAGGAAAAGGCGGCGGTGGGCGTGCCTCCCACCGCCGCCGGCTGCGCCGCCGCTGCGGCCGTCCGGGAGCGAGATCAGGCCGCGGCGCGCGCTTGCGGGGTGAAGAGGAGAGCCTGGTTGATGAGCACCTTCACCTGCTCCGGGTTGAACGGTTTGGAAACGAGGAAGGCTGGTTCCGGCCGTTCGCCGGTGAGCAGCCGCTCGGGATAGGCGGTGATGAAGATCACCGGGATGTCGGTGCGGGCGAGGATCGAATTGACGGCATCGATGCCGGAGCTTCCGTCGGCAAGGCGCACGTCGGCGAGCACGAGGCCGGGGCGGCTATCGCTCCAGAGCGTCTCGGCCTCGGCCTGCGTGCGGGCGATGCCGGTGACGCGATGGCCCATGCCGTTGACCATGTGGGCAAGGTCGAGGGCGATCAACGGCTCGTCCTCGATGATCATGATGCCGGTCTCGGCCTGCGCCGCGATTTCCGTGAAGGCGGCGTCGAGCAGGGCGCGGATGGTGGTCGCCTCGGCGTCGAGGATGTCCGCCGTCTTTTCGACGGTGAAGCCCTCGACGGTCGCCAGCAGCAGTGCCTGCCGGCCGAGCGGGGGCACGCCGGAAAGATCGAACGGGGCCTCCGTGCCGGGCGCGATGGCGCCGGCGCCGCGGCTCAAGGAAACGGGCAGGGAGGAAATGATGCGGCTGAGGAGACCGAAGAGCCTTGCCTTGTCGTCCTCGCCCTCCGGCATGACGGAGGGATCGATCAGGATGGTTTCGAGGGTCGCCGCCACATAGGCATCGCCGGAGGGCTGTGTTCCCGTCAGCGCGCGGGCATAGCGGCGCAGCGCCGGAAGGTGCGGTCCGATGCGGTCGGAAATCGGCATGATGGTCCCCTGTTCTGATCGTGTTCGAGTTGGCAGTCGACGGTTTGAACGCGGAAGCCAAATTAAGGTTCCGGGACCGGGAACTTTTTTTGGCGCCGGGCATTTCCACGCCGAATTCGTCACCAGGGCATATGAAAGATGAGAGTGGCACAGTGAATAGCGTGAACAAGAAAGCAGGCGGAAAACGATCTTCCGCGAGCGACGACCCCAATGCGCAGATTGCGATGAAGCTTCGAGCCTTCTACCATCAGGTACAGGATGAGGCGCTTCCCCAGAGGTTCCTGGATCTTCTCGAGAAACTGGATGCGGTGGAAAACCGCGTGCAACGGGCTGATTGAGGGTAGGATGGATCAGGAACAGACGACGTTCAAGCGGGAGCTGCTGGCGGTTCTGCCGAGCCTGCGCGCCTTTGCGATTTCTCTCATCGGCCGGCACGATCAGGCCGACGATCTCGTGCAGGATACGATCATGAAGGCCTGGGCCAAGCAGGAACAGTTCGAGATGGGCACCAACATGAAGGCCTGGCTCTTCACGATCCTGCGCAACGAACTCTACAGCAAGATGCGCAAGCGCGGCCGCGAGGTGCAGGATTCCGACGGTCTCTTCACCGAGAACCTGGCACAGCACCCTTCGCAATACGGGTCGCTCGACATGCAGGACTTCAAGAAGGCGCTGGAGAAGCTGCCGGACGAACAGCGCGAGGCGATCATCCTGGTCGGCGCTTCCGGTTTCTCCTATGAAGAGGCTGCCGAGATCTGCGGCTGTGCGCTGGGCACCATCAAGAGCCGTGTCAACCGCGCCCGCCAGCGCCTGCAGGAACTGTTGCAGGTCAGCGGGGAAAGCGACTATGGCCCGGATGCGGTTTCCGCGCCGATCACCTCGCGCGCTTTCGCATCCTGATGTAACGAAACATACGCCGTCCGCGACCTTGCGGACGGCGGAAAACAAGGGGGATCGGGGCGAACAGCGTCTGCCGGCGAAAGCCAGGGGTGAAACCGGACGCGGAATCGCATACCGAAGGCGTATGAAGGACAACGTTCTGACAGTATCGTCCGATGTTGCAGCGGTTCTGGATGCACCCGACCGCCTGGCGGCGCTCGATGCCGCGATGCCGGTCTTCCTCGGCCCCGATCCCGATTTCGACGATATTGCGGGCCTTGCCGCCGGCCTCTTCGGCGTGCCGATCGCCCTCGTCACCATTCTCGGCCGCACGGACCAGTGGTTCCTCGCGCGCCAGGGCGTGCCGGATATCAGGGCGCCGTCGGACGCATCCTTCTGCGCGCGCATGATTGCGGAAAGTCCCACCGAGCCGCTCGTCATCGCCGATGCCTGCAAGGACGCGCGGTTTTCCGGGCTGCCGAGCGTCATCGGCCCGCCGCACCTTCGCTTTTATGCCGGCGTCCCGATCATCGTGGATGATCAGCCGATCGGCACGGTCTGCGTCTTCGACACCAAGCCGCATGCGCGCACCGCCCCGGACCTTCCGCCGCGGCTGCGTCAACTGGCCTCGCTTGCCGCTTCGCTCATCAAGCTGAAGGATGAGGCCCGGCGGCGCATGCTGGCTGCCGAAGTGCTCTCGCGTGACGAGAAGCGCCATGCCCTGGCGCTCGACGCGGCCAATGTCGCAAGCTGGCTGTGGGACCTGTCGACGGGCATGGTCTCCGGCAACGACACCTTCTATCGCATGCTCGGCGTCAAGCCGGCCAAGCCCATGCGGGCGCGACGGTTCTTCACCGCCGTGCATCCGGCGGACCGCAAGATGACCATCGGCCGCCTGCGCGATGCGCTCGCCTCCGGCAAGGAATATGACGGGACTTTCCGGGCGGAGAAGTCCGGCCGCTGGCTGCTCGGGCGCGGGCGCGTGCACGAATGGGATGCGGAGGGCCGGCCGACGGTCTTCCTCGGCATCAATGTCGATGTGACGGAGGGGCAGCTTGCTTCCGAGCGTACACGGCTTCTCCTGCGCGAGCTCAACCACCGGGTCAAGAACACGCTGGCCATGCTGCAGTCGCTCGCCCGCCAGACGCTTCGCCAGACAAGCGACCCGGTCGAGTTCATGGATGCCTTCGCCGGCCGCCTGCAATCGCTCTCCGAGGCGCACGGCCTGCTCAGCGACCACGAATGGGGCGTCATCCACCTGAAGATGCTGCTGCATAAGCAGATCATGCCCTATGCGCTGGATTTCGACAGCCAGATCGAGATCCACAAGGACGAGGTGGAGCTGGGACCGGACCAGGCGGTCGGCCTCGGCCTCGTCCTGCACGAGCTGGCGACCAATGCGCGCAAGTACGGCGCGCTGTCGGTGCGCTCGGGCAAGGTGGTGATCACCGCCCGCGTGATGAAGGAAGACGACCAGAGCGTGCTCAACATGACCTGGCACGAGGTCGGCGGGCCGCCGGTCAAGCCCACCGGCCGGCGCGGCTTCGGATCGGTGCTGATCGAGCGCAGCCTCGACAAGATCCTCGGCAGCAGCGTGCATGTCGAATACCTGCCCAAGGGCGTCACGGCGCTGATCCGCATGCCGCTCTGAGGCGGCATGCGGATCAGCGGATATCTGGAAATCAGTCGTCGTCGCGGCGGGATTTCGGCGCGAGCAGGAAGCCGAGGGCGAGCGCGACGGCGGTCGCGGCGAGGGGCTTCTTCATCGCAACGGTGGCGGCCGCCGCCATCAGGTCGCGGCGCGCGGCAAGCTGCTGGCGGCGAATGCGGCGCAGTTCCCGCTCCCGCCGGTTGCGCATGGCGACGACGGCCAGCACGATGAGCGCGAGCAGCAGGAAGCCGCCGGCAAGACCGAAGAGCGCCGGCACGGCGCCGTAGCGCTGCGCGAGCAGCACGGCGGTGGCGACGACGCCGAGACCGTAGGCAGTGACCAGCAGAAGGCCGATCGCCGCGCCCGCGATCGCATTGCGCTTGGCGACGTCCATCGTCTCGTCCACCCGGTCGGTAACACGGGTGACGAGGTTTTGCAGGAGAATGGCCCCCAGTGACAGCATGCCGTTGACGCTCCGCATCGGGAGGGACGCCGGCCGGCGCCCCGGAAAAGGTGGATGGAAGGGGTCAGCGCCGCAGGAGGGCGGCGAGCAGGAAGCCGGCGGCGGCCGCCACCCCGAGGGTTGCGAGCGGGTGCTCCTTCACCGCCTTGCGGGCGCGGCGACCGGAATGCCCGTAGCGCGCCTGGAAGTCGGCAAGGATATCCTCGCCCGCGGCGATCATGTCGCGAATGTCGCCCTGGGCGCGGTCCTTCAGGTCGTGCGCGGCCTCGCTTGCCTGTGCCTTCGCGGCGCGGGCCTTCCTGCGGATGCCGCTCGCCCCGCTCGATGCGTCGTCGGCGAGCAGTTTGGCGAGGGAGGCGATCTCCGCACGCAGGTCCGCGATCTGTTCCTCGACGGCCTGGGCCTCGTCCTGGATGCCGTTGCGAAGGCTCTTGCTGCGGGATGAAAACAGTCCGTTGGCCATGCCGTTTCTCCTTTTGCGGTCGCCCGCGGATGCGCGGGCCGAACAGCGCTCCACCCCCTTGGCGGAACGGTCTTTCCGGGGCAAACAACGGCGGCAGGGGCAAAAGGTTCCGTAAGGCGCTGGAAAATCAGGCCGAAGCGGTGTGCGGCAGCACGAAGGGAACGCCGGTGGCCGGCACCCCGTTGATGCGCATGCGGCAGCCGAAGACGGCCTCCATCGCATCGTCGGTCATCACTTCGGCGGGCGGGCCGGCGCGCTCGATGCGGCCGCTCTTCATCATCACCATGTGATCGGCGAACATGGCGGTGAGGTTGAGGTCGTGCATGACCGCGATCACGCCGCCGCCGCCCGCGCAGTAGCGCCGCGCGAGCGTCATGATCGTCAGCTGGTGGCGGATGTCGAGGGCGGAGACTGGCTCGTCGAGGATCAGGAAGCAGGGTTCGCCATCGAGAACCGGCTCCCAGATCTGCGAGAGCACGCGGGCAAGCTGCACGCGCTGCTGCTCGCCGCCTGAAAGCTCCTGGTAGAAGCGGCCGGCAAAGCCCGCAAGGTCGACGGCGGCGAGTGCTTCGGCGGTGATCGCGTCGATGCGCTCGGCATGGCGGTTCGGGCCGACGGTGAGGCCGAGCCGGACGATCTCGCGCACGGTGAAGGGGAAGGCGATGGTGGCGGCCTGCGGCAGCACGGCGCGCTTGACGGCAAGCTGCCAGGGTTCGAGCGACGCCAGCGCATGGCCGTTGATGGTGATCTCGCCCTTGCTCGGCAGTTCGCCGGCGACCGCCTTCATCATGGTCGTCTTGCCGGACC
>CAMLOC010000055.1 GCA_946481465.1 uncultured Shinella sp.
GCGAGGCGAGGAAGATCCTGAAATCCGGCGCCTACCTGCTGACGCTCGGCGGCGACCATTTCATCACGCTGCCGCTCCTGCGCGCCCATGCGGAAAAATACGGTCCCCTCTCCCTCGTCCAGTTCGACGCCCACCAGGATACCTGGGCGGACGAGAAGGGCCGCATCGACCACGGCTCCTTCGTCGGCACCGCCGTGCGCGAGGGGCTGATCGACCCCGAAACGTCGATCCAGATCGGCATCCGCACCCATGCGCCCGAGGATTGCGGCATCCGCATCCTCTATGGCTACGACGTCGAGGAGATGAGCGCCGGCGAGATCGCCGACGCGATCGTCCATCATGTCGGGGATCGGGCGACCTATCTCACCTTCGATATCGACTGCCTCGACCCGGCCTTCGCCCCGGGCACCGGCACGCCCGTCCCGGGCGGCCCGTCGAGCGCCCGCATCCTCTCGGTCCTGCGCAAGCTCGGCGCGCTGAACATCGTCGGCTCCGACGTGGTGGAAGTCGCGCCGGCCTATGACCATGCGGATATCACCGCCATCGCCGGCTCCACCATCGCCATGTACATGCTCGGCCTTCATGCCGAGGCATTGGCGGAGCGACGCTGAAACGCGGCGTTGAATACGACAGGGCAAGGGGCTATATCGACGGCGAACGCGCAGAACAGGATGGACAAGAGATGAAACCGAAGATCTTCATCGATGGCGAACACGGCACGACGGGCCTGCAGATCCGGACCCGCATGGCCGGCCGCGCCGATGTCGAGCTCCTCTCCATCCCCGAGGCCGAGCGCCGCAATGCCAGCCTGCGCGAAGACCTCCTGAACAGCGCCGACGTCGCCATCCTCTGCCTGCCGGACGATGCGGCGAAGGAAGCCGTCGCCATGGTCGCCGGCAACAATTCCGTGCGCATCATCGACACCTCGACGGCGCACCGCGTCCATCCGGACTGGGCCTACGGCTTTGCCGAGATGGACCGCGACCAGCCGAAGGCGATCGCCGGCGCCCGCTACGTCGCCAATCCCGGCTGCTATCCGACGGGCGCGATCGGGCTCCTGCGTCCGCTGCGCCTCGCCGGTATCCTGCCGGAGGACTATCCGGTGACGGTCAACGCCGTGTCGGGCTATACCGGCGGCGGCAAGCAGATGATCGCGCAGATGGAGGATGCCGGTCATCCCGAGCGCATCGACTCGCCGCACTTCCTCTACGGCCTGACGCTGAAGCACAAGCATGTGCCGGAAATGCAGGTGCACGGCCTCCTCGCCCGCGCGCCCCTGTTCTCGCCCTCGGTCGGGAAATTCCCCCAGGGCATGATCGTGCAGGTGCCGCTTTATCTCGCCGACCTCAATGACCACGCCTCGCTCGGCTCGCTCCACGAGGCGCTGGCCGATCACTATGCCGGCCAGGACATCGTCGAGGTGGTGGACCTGAAGGAAAGCGCCGGCCTTGCCCGCGTCAACGCGGTGGAGCTTGCCGATACGGACCGCATGAAGCTCTACGTCTTCGGCACCGCCGGCGCCCCGCATGTCAACCTCGTCGCCCTGCTCGACAATCTCGGCAAAGGCGCCTCGGGGGCCGCGGTGCAGAACATGGACCTGATGCTGAAGGGCTGATCACAGCCCTTGCCGCTCGTGCCGTTCCATTTCCCCATAGAACCCGCGCCAGTGCGCGATCGCGAAGCCGAGCACGACCAGCGCGCCGCCCTGGTGGGCGAGCGCCCAGCCGAGCGGGACCTGCCAGATCAGCGTCAGGATACCGATCGTCGCCTGGAGACAGACGAGGCCGAAGAGCACGAGGGCGCGGCGGGCATGCGTCGTCTCGGGGGCGGCGCGCAGGGATGCGATCAGGTGGGCCAGGGCGAGCCCAAAGAGCACATAGGCGCCGATGCGGTGGACGAACTGCACCGTCTTCGGGTTCTCGAAGAGGTTGATCCACCAGGGCTGCTGCACGAAGAGACCGCCAGGCACGACGGCGCCGTCCATCAGCGGCCAGGTATTGTAGGAAAGCCCGGCATCGAGGCCGGCGACGAGGGCGCCGAGATAGATCTGGAAGATCGCCATGCCGGCGATGATGCCTGCCATGCGGCGGGAGCCTTCGGTGGGCGCGGCGTCGTCGCTGTGTGGCGAAAGCGCCCGCATCAGCCAGGTCGTCCAGGCGAAGATCAGACAGGCGATGGTGAGGTGCGTCGCCAGCCGGTACTGGCTGACGGAGACCCGTTCGGCAAGGCCGGACGACACCATCCACCAGCCGATGAAGCCCTGGAAGCCGCCGAGCGCCAGCAGGCCGACCAGCGGCCAGCGCAGCTTCCGCTCGATGCGGCCGGTCAGCCAGAAGAAGGCGAGCGGCACGGCGAAGACGAAACCGATGGAACGGGCGATCAGCCGGTGGGCCCATTCCCACCAGAAGATCGTCTTGAACTCCTCGACGGTCATGTCCTTGTTGATCTGCTGGTACTGGGGAATGCGCTTGTAGAGGTCGAACTCCTCCTGCCACTCCTTTTCGCCGATCGGCGGGATGACGCCGTGGATCGGCTTCCATTCGGTGATGGAGAGGCCGGATTCGGTGAGCCGCGTGGCGCCGCCCACCAGCACCAGCACGAACAGCGTGAACAGCACGAAGCCGAGCCAGCGGCGCACCTGGCGGCGGTCGCGGTCGGTCCTGTCCGTGTCCCTGTGGCTGCGGTATGCGGTCGCGGTCGTGGCGCTCATCGTCTCGGCTCCTTTTCCGGAACGGCGGCTCGCCCGCCATTCCGGTTGCTTTCCTGCGTCCTTCCGGGTGCGAAACCGCGCGCGCGGCCCCTGCGGAATGACTGTGGCGTTGATTTGCCTGACCGGCCCGTGCAAAACAAGGCCCGAACCCTTGCGGCGCGCCGTCGCGCCATTTTGCCGCTACCCGATTGAAAGACTGCCCATGCCCCCTCGCCTTCGAAAACTGATCGGCACGGTCCTGATCATCATCCTCGTGCTCGTCTACGCGCTGGTGGCAACGACCATCGCCGCCGCGGCGCTCGGCCAGTCGCCGTGGTATGTGCACCTCCTCTATTTCACGGTGACCGGCCTCCTGTGGATCCTGCCGGCCATGCTGATCATCAAGTGGATGGAAAAGCCCGGCAAGCCGCGCGACGAGTAGGTCACGTCTGGAGATGGGCCGCGAGGCCGGCGGGGTAGAGTTCCACGCCGGCCGGCAGCGCAAGCGGGTAGAACCAGCGCGCCGTCCAGACCGAACGGTCATGCTCGACAAGCGTTATCTCGGGCCGGCGGTAGAGGCTTTCGTCGAGCAGGTAGACGTTCGCGGCGAAAATGAACTCGTGGCCCTGCGCGCCCTCATGCCAGAAAAGGTTCTCGAAGGTCGTCCATGGGCCGTCGATGGCGATCTCGCAGCCGAGTTCCTCGCGGAACTCGCGGGCGAGCGCCTGCTCCCGCGTCTCGCCGAACTCGATGGAGCCGCCGGGCGGGCGTACGCCCTTCACCGTGCCGTCGTCGCGCGTCACCTCCGCCGCCAGCAGCCGGCCGCTGTGCCAGGCAAGCCCCAGCACCTTCACATGGATCTTCTGCGGCGGCCGCCAGGTCTGCATGGGTTCCTCCTGCCGGCGGGCCCGCCGCCCGCCGCTCTCGTTATCGACTTGCTAACCGCACCGGCCGATTTCCCGCGGCATGCGGGCCGGCGCGCGCGGATTTAAACCAATTGCGCAAGCCTAGCGCCTATGGTGTGGCCGCGGCAACCGAATGCACGAAGGCAAGCCCATGGGAGCGATGCAACTCCATTTCCAGATCATGCCGTCCGAACGCGACCTTGCGCGCGGCGCCCTGTCGCCGGCGGCCGAGGACGACCAGACCCGCTCGCCGATGCCGCTGTCGATCCGCCTGCACACACGGATGGAACCGCTGGAGGCCCGCTGGCGGGCGTTGGAAGCGGACAACGGCCTCTCGCTCCACCAGGGCTACGACTGGTGCCGCGCCTGGGTGGCAAGCCGCGCCTGCAAGCTTTTGATCGTCGAGGGTTTTTCCGGCGGACGCACCCATCTCCTGCTGCCGTTCGAAGTGGTGCGCCGCGGGCCGGTCCGTATCGCCCGCTTCCTCGCCGCCCCGTTCAGCAACATCAATACGGGCCTGTACTCGCCGGAATTCCGCAGTCTCGCCGCTCCGCCGCGCCTCAGGCAGGCGCTCGAGGCGGTGCGCGGGCCGCTTGCCCGCCACTGCGACGTCTTCCTTCTGGAAAACATGCCGCTCGACTGGCGCGGCGACGCCAGCCCGTTCTGCGACCTTCCCGCGGTGCTGAACCAGAACGCCGCCTTCCAGATCGAACTTCTCGCCGATTTCGAACGCACGCTGGAACAGCTCAACGCCCGTCGCCGCCGCAAGAAGTTCCGCGCCTCGGAGCGCCGCCTGGCGGCGCTTGGCGGCTACGAGCACGTCATTGCCGGGGCGGGCGCCGAAAGCCGGACGCTGCTGGAAACCTTCTTCCGCCAGAAGGCCGCGCGTTTCGACGCCATGGGCCTGCCGGACGTCTTCCGCGACGAGGGCACGCGGGATTTCTTCCGCCGGCTGGCGTCGGTGCCCGAGGCGGACGGCGGCTACCCGCTCCAGCTTCACGCCGTGCGCCTCAAGGGGGAAAACGACGGCCGTATCGTTGCCATTGCCGGCCTGTCGCGCAAGGGCGATCATGTGATCTGCCAGTTCGGCTCGATCGACGACACGATCGCCGCGGATGCCAGCCCCGGCGAATTCCTGTTCTACCTCGCCATCCGGAAACTCTGCGGCGAGGGCGTGCGCCTGTTCGATTTCGGCATCGGCGACCAGGCCTACAAGCGCTCCTGGTGCACGATCGAGACGCGGCAGCACGACCTTATCTGGCCCACCACGATGACCGGGGCGACCATGGCCGCGCTGCACCGGGCCAAGACCGGCGCGAAGCGCCTCATCAAGCAGAACCCGCAGGTCTACGCCTTCCTGCAGCGCCTGCGCTCCGGCAAGGCGGCGCGGCTGCGCGAGGACAGCGCGGAATAGTCCGCCGGAGCCGGATGCCGAGCGGTGCTAAGCCGCCCGGCGGCCCGGATAGCGCGGCGGCTCGGCCCCCTCGCCCGTCATCAGCATGACCTCGCTGTAGCCGGCCGCGCCGAAGGCGTCGATCAATTCGACGATCTCGTCCTCGTCGGCACCCGGAAGGGAGAGGATGATGTCGGTCTCCTGGTCGCGCGTCAGGCGCCGCACGCCCTCCACCTCGGCCGGGCCGCATTCGACGATCACCGTGTCATAGGCATCGGCGAACGAGGCTATCACCACCGCCAGCCGGTCGATGCCGCGCATGGCGCGCTTGATGTTGGCATTGCCGCGCGGAATGATGTGCGCGTCGGAGAGCCGGTCGCCATGGATGATGTCGCCGAAGACGGCATCGCCGACGAGGAGGTCGGTGATGCCGGGCACATGGGCGGACTGCGCCATCAGGCGCGTCGGGCAGGCAGAGCCGGTGAGGTCGATGACCAGCGTCTTGCGATGCTCCTCGGCGATGCGGCGGGCGAGCATGACGGTGGCCGTGGACCCGCGGTCGCCGGAGGGCGACACGGAGACCGCGACCGAAATATTGTTCTCGACCATGTAGCGGGCGACGGCGGCGATGGAGAATTCGTCCTCCTCCTCGCTGTCGAGCGTATCGAGCAGCGAAGCGCGCGCACCCTCCTCCGGCACGGTCTCGGCCTCCTCCTCGTCCTCGTCGGGCGCCATGTCGGTGAGGAGCGATTTTGCCGGCGCGCGCAGAGCGCGCACGGGAACGGGATCGAGCCGCGCGACCGGATCGCGGCGCGTGACGGGGTCCCTGTGGACGGCCGGCGTCTCCGCCACGGCGTCCGCCTCGATCTCGTCTTCCGCACCCTCTTCCTCGCGCCGCGCCGCGTTCGCCGCGGGCACCGCCGTAACCGTCCCGACGGGCTTCAGCGCGCGGCCGCTGAACAGTTCGGCCAGCAGGACGGCGATCGCGCTCAGCATGAAGCCGGCGACGCCGCCGACGATCGTTATCGGCACGATCTTCGGAAAGGCCACCTCCGTCGGCTCGACGGCGGCCGAGATGATGCGGGCGTCGGCCGGCGTGGAGCTGCTGTCGGTGCGCGAGGTCGCCTCGCGGTAGCGGGCGAGATAGGTCTCCAGCAGCTGGCGCTGGGCGGTCGCCTCGCGTTCCAGCGCCTTGAGGCCCACTTCGTCCTCGCCGGCGCGCGCGCTGTTCGCCTTCACCCGGTTGAGCTGCTGCAGGAGCTGGGTTTCGCGCAACTCGGCGGTCTTGGCCTCGTTCTCAAGGCTCGACAGGATCTTCTGCGTTTCCGTCTTGATCTGCCCGCGGATGCCGGCAAGCTGCGAGCGCAGGCCCTTCAGGCGCGGATGGCCGTCGAGCAGCGAGGTGGAGAGGTCGGAGATCTGCCCCTGGATCTGCGCCTCGCTTTCCTTCAGCCGCTGGATCATCTGCGAGCCGACCACGTCGCTCAGCGTGTCCGGCGCGCCGCCGGTCTTCAGCACGGTGCGCACGCTTTCGGCGCGCGCCTCCGCATTGGCGCGCTCGCCGCGCACGCGGGCAAGCTCGGTCGAGATGTCGGTGAGCTGGCGCGCGGCGAAGTTGGAGTTCTCGCCGGTCGGCAGGAGATCGGATTGCGAGCGGTATTCGGCGACCTTCTGCTCGGCCTCGCGCACCTTCTCGCGCAGATTGGCGATCTCCGGCTCCAGCCAGCGCGTCGCCTCGGAATTGGTGTCGAGCTTCGCCCCGCTCTGCAGCGAGAGATAGACCTTCGCCATCTCGTTGGGGATCTCGGCGGCGAGGCGCGGGTCCTTCGAGGAGAACTCGATGCCGATGACGCGCGAGCGCTCCACCTGGTAGACGACGAGCTTGTCGGTGAACTCCTTCAGGACGCGCTCTTCCGGCTCGAGTTCGAGCGGGCTCTTCTTCAGGCCCGACAGGACGAGCAGGTCGGAAATGGCCGAAGGTTTCGACGCGGGGTCGAACTCCTCCAGTTCGTAGAGCTTCATGTTGCGCGCGACCTGCTTGATGAGGTCGGCGGATTTCAGGAGCTGGACCTGGCTGGCGATGCCGAGTTCGTCGAGCGCCGGCGGCTGCTCGCGGCCCTGCGCGCGCTCGGTGCCCGTCGTGAAGGCCGGCTCGCGCGTTTCGATGAGGAGGCGCGCTTCGCCCTTGTAGCGCGGCGAAACGAGGCTGGCGCCGGCGAAGGCGACGCCGGCGCAGGCGACCGTGGCGAGCAGCACGCGCAGGCGGTTGCGCCAGATCGCGCCGAAGAGGCCGCCAAGATCGATATCGACATCCTGCTGGCTGTGTGCGCCCGACATATCCCAACTCCAAACACCACAATTTCCGCGCACGGTAAACAAACATGGTAACGCAAGGGTTAACCCCGGGCGCCTCGCCGCGCCCCTTCCCCCGCCGCCTTGCGAAAAAACCCGCGTCGCCCGGCCCATCCGCGCCGCGCCTTTACCGACCATTAACCCTAACGGATCGATAACGGGCGCCAGACTTCTTAATCCGGATTGGGAAAGCGAATGGCATTCGCAACGATCAACAAGGGCATGCTGCTGGCGCTGGCGCTCATCGTGCCGGCGGTTGCCGGTTGCAGCGGCTATCGCCCCGCCCCGAAGGCCTTCCATGAGGCGACCATCCAGCCCTACCGCCTCGACAGCGGCGACCGGCTGCGCATCACCGTCTTCGAACAGGCCGGCCTCAGCAACACCTATTCCGTCGACCAGGCCGGCTATGTCGCCTTTCCGCTCATCGGCGCCGTGCCGGCGCGCGGGCAGACGCTCCAGGAACTGGAAGGCATCATCGCGACGAAGCTGCGCCAGGGATACCTGCGCGATCCGGACGTCTCCATCGAGGTCGATCGCTACCGCGCGATCTACGTCATGGGCGAAGTGGGCCAGGCGGGGCAGTACAGCTACGTCGCCGGCATGACGATCCAGAACGCCATCGCCTTGGCGGGCGGCTTCTCGCCGCGCGCCAACCAGGGCGATGTCGACGTCACGCGCAAGATCAACGGCAAGATCCTCACGGGCCGCGTCTCCATCTCCGATCCGGTGCTGGCCGGCGACACGATCTACGTCCGCGAACGGTTGTTCTGAGCAACATGGCGGACGATGGGCCTCTGCGCATCATTCACTGCTTCCGCTCGCCCATCGGCGGGATCTTCCGCCATGTGCGCGATCTCGCCGAGTTCCACGCCAAGGCGGGCCACGACGTCGGCATCGTCTGCGACAGCCTTACCGGCAGTTCCTACGAGGACGGCCTGTTCGACGAAATCCGCCCCTATCTCTCGCTCGGCCTCACGCGCCTGCCGATCAGCCGGTCGATCAGCCCGCGCGACATCGGCGCCTTCTGGAGCAGCTATCACGAAATAAAAGGTTTGCAGCCGGATGTCCTGCACGGGCACGGCGCCAAGGGTGGCGCCATCGCCCGGCTCATCGGCTCAGCCCTGCGGGTCAACAGGTATCGCGTAGCCCGCCTCTATTCGCCGCACGGCGGCAGCCTGCACTACAATCGCCGCTCGGCGACGGGCCTGGCGATTCTCACCGCCGAGCAGGTGCTCGAACGGCTCGGCGATGCGCTCGTCTTCGTGTGCGACTACGAGCGCGAGGCCTATGCCGCGCGCGTCGGCCGGCCACGCGTCAGGGCGGAGCGCATCTACAACGGCATCCACGACCGCGACTTCGCGCCCGTCCATTCCCGCGAGGACGCCGTCGACTTCCTCTATATCGGCATGCTGCGCGACCTGAAGGGGCCGGACGTCTTCGTCGAGGCCTTCGCCCGCACGGAACGGCTGGTCGGCCGCCCGCTCTCGGCGCTCGTCATCGGCGACGGGCCGGACAGGGCGAAATACGAGGACATGATGCTGCGCATGGGCCTTGGCCGGCGCATCGGCATGCTGCCGGCCCGCAAGGCGCACGACGCCTTCGCGCTGACGCGCAACGTCGTGGTGCCCTCGCGCGCCGAAGCCATGCCCTATATCGTGCTGGAGGCGCTCGCGGCGCGCAAGCCGGTGATCGCGACGCGCGTCGGCGGCATTCCGGAAGTGCTCGGCCGCGACAGCATCGCCCTTGCCGAACCGGGCGATCCCGACGGGCTCGCCGCGCTGATGACCGCGGCGATCGCCGATGCGGACTGGCCGCGCAAGGTGATGCCCGAGCCAACGGCCTTCAAGGCGGCCTTCTCCGCCTCCGTCATGGCCAATGCCCTGCTCGACCTCTACTACGACATTCTTGCCCGGCAGGCCGGCACGAATCGGTACGGCGCCTGACGTAACGGCAATCACAACGTAAACGTTTCTTAGGGGCTTCGTGCTATTTCCGGGGCAAAGCCCCCACAGGTGCGTGCCATGAACCATGTCGACAAACCCGTCTCCTTCGATCCGGAAGCACTGCGGCGCAAGGTGTCCGAAATATCGGTCACCGGGCCGGGCGAAAACCAGGATGCGGGCGTCACCGTCGAACTCAACCCGCTCGCCCGGAAGATCGCGGCGCAATTCCGCCTCGACACCTATTCGCCGAGCATGATCATCGGCCTGCTGCGCCTTCTCGAATTCGGCGCTCTGCTCGCGCTCGGCTACGTCATCCATGCGCTTTACGTCAGCGACATGGGCATGCCCTTCTTCTATCTCCTGGTGCTCGGCGCCGGCGCCGGCATCGGCGTCCTGATGCTCCAGTTGGCCGATGCCTACCAGGTGCCGGCCCTGCGCTCGCCCTGGCGCATGACGCCGCGCATCCTCACCGCCTGGGCGCTGGCCTTCGGCGCCATGGCGCTCATGGTGTTCTTCTTCAAGTCCGGCGACCAGTATTCCCGCATCTGGTTCGCCTCCTGGTTCGTCGCCGGCTCCGTCTACCTCGTCATCGAGCGGCAGGTGATCGCCTACTCGATCCGCCGCTGGGCGCGCAACGGCACCATGGAGCGCCGCGCCGTCATCGTCGGCGGCGGCGAGCCGGCCAAGGAACTCATCCGCACGCTCGAACAGCAGCCGGAGAACGACATCCGCATCTGCGGCATCTTCGACGACCGCGACGAACGCCGCTCGCCGGCCGTCATCGCCGGCTACCCGAAGCTCGGCAATATCGCCGAACTGGTCGAATTCGCCCGCCTCGCCCGCATCGACATGCTGATCATCTCGCTGCCGCTCTCGGCGGAGGCGCGCATCCTGGCGCTTCTCAAGAAGCTGTGGGTATTGCCGGTCGACATCCGCCTTGCCGCCCATTCCAAGGGCCTGCGCTTTCGCCCGCGCAGCTATTCGCAGGTCGGCAACCTGCCGATGCTCGACATATTCGACAAGCCGATCGCCGACTGGGACAATGTCGCCAAGCGCCTCTTCGACATCTTCTTCAGCGTCGTCGCGATCCTTCTGCTCTGGCCGGTGATGCTCGGCGCGGCCATCGCGGTCAAGCTCTCCTCGCCCGGCCCGATCATCTTCAAGCAGAAGCGCCACGGCTTCAACAACGAGGTCATCGAGGTCTACAAGTTCCGCTCGATGTACACGCATCTTGCCGATCCCACGGCCAAGGCCGCCGTGACGAAGGGCGACCCGCGCGTCACCCGCGTCGGGCGGTTCCTGCGCAAATCCTCGATCGACGAGCTGCCGCAGTTCTTCAACGTGCTGAAGGGCGACCTCTCCCTCGTCGGCCCGCGCCCGCACGCCATCCAGGCACAGTCGAACGACCGCAAGTATGTCGACGTCATCGAGAGCTATTTCGCCCGCCACCGCGTCAAGCCCGGCGTCACCGGCTGGGCGCAGATCAACGGCTGGCGCGGCGAGAT
>CAMLOC010000056.1 GCA_946481465.1 uncultured Shinella sp.
TTTGTGCGCCGCGGTTCAGATGCCGATGGCCTGGGTCAGGACGTCCTCGTGGGTGGCCGCCCGGTGGTCGTGGCTGGCGACGAGCCGGCCGCCGCGGAAGACATGCAGCCGGTCGGCAAGCTCGTAGACTTCCGGCAGGTAGGACGAGATGAGGATGATGCCGGCGCCCTGCTTGAGGAGTTCGGCGAACAGGCGGTAGATCTCCGCCTTGGTGCCGACGTCGACGCCGACGGTCGGCTCGTCGAAGATGAACAGCCGCGCGCCGTGGCTCAGCCACTTGCCGATGACGATCTTCTGCTGGTTGCCGCCGGACATGGCGGAGGCGAGCACATGGCGCGACGGCGTCTTGATGCGCAGGTCGCGGATCTGGCGGTCGGCATTGGCCGCTTCGTCGCCGCGGCGGATCGTCAGGCCCGAACTCAGCTTCCCGAAGACCGGCAGGTTGATGTTGAGGCCGATCGGCAGGTTGAGGCAGAGGCCCTGGTCGCGGCGGCTTTCCGGGGCGAGCGCGATGCCGAGGTCCATCGCCTGGCGTTCGTTGCGGATATCGACCTTCGCACCGTCCCAGAAAATCTCGCCGGACGAGACCGGCTGGCGGCCGTAGAGGCCGAGGGCGAATTCGCTGCGGCCGGCGCCGATGAGGCCGTAGAGGCCGACGATCTCGCCGGCGCGCACCGAGAGCGACACGTCACGGAAACCCGGGCCGGACAGGCCGCGCGTCTCGACGATGACCTTGCCGGCCGGCACCTTCTCCTTGTGGTAGATCTGCTCGATCGAGCGGTTGATCATCAGCGCGATCAGCTCGTTCTCGTTGGTTTCGCCTATCAGGCGTGTGCCGACATGGGCGCCGTCGCGCAGCACCGACACGCGGTCGGCCAGCTCGAAGACCTCCTCCATGCGGTGGCTGATATAGACGATCGTCACGCCCTGGTCGCGGAGCCGGCGGATGAGCCGGAAGAGCTGGGCGGATTCCTGGCGCGTGAGGTAGGCGGTCGGCTCGTCGAAGATGAGGAAGCGGATGCCGCGCATGGCGGCCTTGGCGGTCGCGACGAGCTGCTGCTGGCCGATGGTGAGGCTGCCGAGAAGGGCGCCGGCCGGCAACTGGAAACCGAGATCGTCGAGCACCGCCTGGGCCGCGCGCTCCATGGCGGCCTTGCGCATCAGGCCGTAGCGGTTCATCTCGTCGCCGAGGAACATGTTGGCCGCCACCGAGAGATGCGGGCAGAGCACGACCTCCTGGTGCACGGCGTTGATGCCGCGGGAAATCGCCTCGTTCGGGGTCGAAAGCTGCACGGGCTTGCCGCACCAGAAGACCTCGCCCGCCGTGCGGCGGATGACGCCGGTCAGGAGCTTGATGAGGGTGGACTTGCCGGCGCCGTTCTCGCCGACGATCGCGTGGATCTCGCCGGCAAGAAACGTGACCGTCGCCGGTTTCAGCGCCTCCACCAGGCCGTATTTCTTCTGCAATCCGCGCAATTCGAGGATGGGCGCGCCGCGCGGCACCGCTTCGGATTCGGCGAGCTTCGCCTCGTCTTCATGCCGATGGCTGAGCTCTTCCAGGCTGCTCATCGCTGTCTCCTCCTCAATAGCGTGGAAAGCGCCCCGCCCGGACCCTGCGATCCGGGCGGGGGAAGCGATCAGATCTTCGGGTTGAGCAGGGCGTCGATCTTCGGATCGGCCATGTTCTCCTTGGTCACGAGGTTGGCGCCCGTGTCGACGAAGGCTTCGACCTTCTCGCCCTTGGAGACGGCGAGCGCCGTCTTCACGCCGTCATAGCCCATGCGGTAGGGATCCTGCACGACGAGGCCGGCCAGCACGCCTTCCTTGAGGAAGCCGACCGTCTTGTCGTCGCTGTCGAAGCCGATCACCTTGATCTTGTCGCCGAGCTTGTTTTCGGCAATCGCCTGGCCGACACCCTGCGCCATGATGAGGGTGGACGCGAAGACGCCGACGAGGTTCGGGTTGGCGGTGATGAGGTCGGTCATCATGTTGAGGCCGGTGGTGGCCTGGCCGTCCGCATACTTGTCCGCCACCACGTTGAGACCCGGATATTTCGTCTTGATCTGGTCGAGGAAGCCTTCGCGGCGCTGGTCGAGCGAGCCGACGCCCGGCAGGCTGGTGATGATGGCGATGTCGCCCTCTTCCTTGCCCGTCGTCGCCTTGATCGCCGCGGCAAGACCATCCGCCGCGATGCGGCCGCCCTGGACATTGTCCGTCGTCAGGAACGAGGTGAAGGCCTTGGAATCGGCACCCGAATCGATGCCGATGATCGGCACGGACTTGGCTGCCTCGTCGACCGGCTTGCCGAGTGCCTTGAATTCCGTCGGCGAGATGACGACGGCGGCCGGCCCGCCGGCCACGGCGTTCTCGAGGATGCTGATCTGGCCGTTGATGTCGGATTCCGACTGCGCGCCGAGTTCCGGCACGTTGACGCCGAGATCCTTGCCGGCCGCGCGCGCGCCGGCGAGCACGATCTGCCAGTAGAAGGACGTCGTGTCCTTGACGATGATCGGGATGGTGACGTCCTGCGCGACGGACGCGGCAGGGTTCATGGCTGCGAGGACTGCGGCACCCGCAAGCGCCGTGAAGGCGCGGCGAGACAGAAGCGATCTTACAATGCTCATCAGGTTTCTCCTCTCGAATGCTTCCCCGTTCCTGTGGGATCGCGTCGCGGGAAGCGGACAACTCGATCTTTTATCGATAAAAAACACTTTCCGTCAGGCTATACCCGTCCACCTTCGCTGGCAAGCGAAGGACTATCCCTGAAAATGCGCTTTTCCAAACAGCTCCAGTCCATGCCATCCGTCCTCCCAAACGGTGGCCGCCGGGCGGCTAGACCCGAAAGATCTCGTGCGGGTGCACGACACCCTTCTTCAGGATGATATTGCCATAGAGACGGAATTCCGTCGTGGCGACGATATAGGCCGCCTTCTTCGCCATTTCGTAGAAGGCAAAGCGCTCGACCGCATGGACCGTGAAGTCACCGGCAAGCCGATGGACGAGATCCTGGAAGGTCACGCAGACCTCCGGCACCGCCGTGGGATCGCCGACCACCTCCATGCGCCAGGCCGCCTCGGGCACGAATGTGTCGAGCGGCATATGCGCGAGGATCGCCTCTGTCATCGATACCGCATCGACCCCGTCGGCCCGGATGACCTTCGGCCCGAGGAAACTCGACGGGAAATTGGCGTCGGCGATGACGATGTCGTCGCCATGGCCCATGGTCCTGATGGCGTGCAGCAGGTCCGGCCCGAGCAGCGGATGAATGCCTTTCAACATGCGCTAGCGATCCTCCAAGATCGTGGTCACTGCCGGACGGCGTTTTCCCCGAGATCCGGCGCGACCAGTGTGTGCGGCTCGAAAGCCGGGTAAATGTCCTTCGGCAAGTCCAGGCGCGCGAGCGCCATGTTGCGGCGCAGGCTCTCCGGCCTGGCGGTGCCGATCAGCACGGAGGCGACGGCCGGATGGTTCAGCGGGAACTGCAGCGCCGGCGCGGCGAGCGGCACGTCCAATTCATGCGCAATCGCCACCATCGCGCCCACCTTGGCGGCGACATCCGGCGTCGCCGGCATATAGTCGAAATGCGCGCCCTCCACCGGACCCGTCGCCAGGATGCCGGAGTTGAACACGCCGCCCACCACGAGGGATGTGCCCTTCGTCTCGCACAGCGGCAAAAGGTCGGCCACGGCCGAACGGTCGAGCAGCGTATAGCGGCCGGCGAGCAGGATGCAGTCGAGATCGGCCTCCCCCAGCACATCGAGGCAGACCGGCACCTCGTTGACGCCGAGCCCGTAGGCCTTGATGGCGCCGGATGCCTTCAGTTCCTCCAGCGCCTTCAGGCCGGACCCGAGAAGCTGGCGCAGATGGAAGGCGTTGCGCTCGGCGCCGTGCGTGTAGACGCCGATATCGTGCACATAGAGAATATCGATGCGGTTCAGCCCGAGGCGGGCATGGCTGAGCTCGACCGAGCGCATGATGCCGTCGTAGCTGTAGTCGTAGCGCACGTCGAAGGGCAGCGGATCGACATAGCCGTAGCTCGGCACCTTGTCGTCGGCGACGGGAACCATGACGCGGCCGACCTTGCTGGAAAGCACCCAGCTGCCTTTCGGCCTGTCGCGCAGGAAATCGCCGACACGGCGTTCCGCAAGGCCGAAGCCGTACCAGGGGGCCGTATCGAAATAGCGAAGGCCCTCGTCCCAGGCCGCCTCAAGCGTTTCCATCGCCGCATCGCGCGGGCAGGCCCGGTAGAGACCGCCGAGCGCCGCGGTGCCGAAACTGAATTCGGTCACAGCCAGGTCCGTCCTGCCGATGGTGCGCGTCTTCATCCGGCCTCCCCGTCGGCGTCCTCCCGCCGTCGTTTGTCTTTTATCGACAATAGACAGATCGTCGTCAATGGGTAATATGCCCGAAGGAGGAAACGGGGGAATGACGGCGCCGGCGCGGCCGGCTTTCGCCCGGTCCGCCCGACACGAGAGAACCGGCGGCACCCATGGCCAAACAGAACACCGTCTTCAAGGACGCCTTCAATCGCTGCCTGAAACTGCTGGAGCAGACGGCGAACCTGCCGTCCGAGCCGGAACTCGGCAGCACGCTCGGCATCAGCCGCACGACCGTGCGCGCGATCCTCACGCGGCTGGAGGAGGTGGGCCTGCTCACCTGGGAGAAGCGGCGCAAGATCGTGCTGCGCAAGCCGGTCGCCAGCGACTACTTTCCGACCGAGGAAACGGATTCGCTCTCCGAGATCATCGAGCGCAGCTTCATGCGCCGGATTCTCGACGGCGGCGCCCAGCCGGGCATGCAGATCAACGAACTGGAACTCGCCCGCGAGATCGGCATCGGCACGACGAGCGTGCGCGAATTCCTCATCCGCTTCAGCCGCTTCGGCCTGATCGAGAAACGGCCGAACAGCCACTGGGTGCTGAAGGGTTTCACCCGGGAGTTCGCGCTGGAGCTGACGGAAGTACGCGAGATGTTCGAGCTGCGCTCGGCGGCCGCCTTCGCCCATCTGCCGCCCGACCACGCCGCCTGGCACGAGCTGGAGGCGATCGAGGCCCGGCACCACGCCATCCTCGCCGACATCGAGAACCGCTACCTCGATTTCTCCGAACTCGACGAGCGTTTCCACCTCTTCGTGCACCGGGCCTCGAAGAACCGCTTCATCGTCGATTTCTACGACGTCATCGCCATCGTCTTCCACTACCACTACCAGTGGAACAAGACGAATGCCCGCGAGCGCAATGCAAGGGCGCTGGAAGAGCATCTCGCCTATATCGCGGCGCTGCGCTCGCGCGATCCGATCGAGATCGAGCTCGCCTGCCGGCAGCACCTGAAATCGGCGCGCGAGACACTCCTGCAATCGATCAACTGACGAGGACGGCAATGGACACACCCATCCTGCAATTCGGAACCAGCCGCTTCCTGCAGGCGCATGCGGACCTTTTCGTCGGCGAGGCGCTGGAGGAAGGCGAGGCGCTCGGCCGCATCACGGTGGTCCAGACCACGGGTTCCCCGGAGCGCGCGGGCCGGCTTGCCGCCCTCGCCGCGCCGGGCGGCTATCGGGTGATCGTGCGGGGGCGAAAGGACGGGCGCGACGTCGAGCGCGAAAAGCGCGTCACCAGCATCGCGCGCACGCTTTCGACGGCAAGCGACTGGGAGACGGTGAGAAGGGTGTTTCGCGAAGAGGCCGCGGTCGTGCTCTCCAATACCGGCGATACCGGCTATGCAGTGGGGCCGGACGACCTTGCAGGCCCCGTTCCCGCCTCCTTTCCCGGCAAGCTGCTGGCGCTTCTCCACGATCGTTTCGCGGCGAACCGGCGCGGGCTGACCGTGCTTCCCTGCGAACTCGTATCGAGGAACGGCGACGTGCTGAAACGGCTGATCCTCGAATTGCAGGCGGATCGTTACCCGGAGTCCGACTTCCGGGACTGGCTTTGCGAAAGCGTGATCTGGGGCAACACGCTGGTCGACCGGATCGTCTCCGAACCGCTGGAGCCGGCCGGCGCCGTCGCGGAACCCTATGCGCTCTGGGCGATCGAGAATCAGCCGGGGCTGACGCTGCCGTGCCGGCACGCGGACATTCGCCTCGTCGACGACCTGACGCCCTACGAGAAGCTCAAGCTGCACATCCTCAATCTCGGCCATACGGTGCTGGCCGATATATGGCTGCGCGAGAACCGGCCGGCGGAGGAGACGGTCAAGGCGATCCTCACCGACGCCGGCGTGCGGCAGCGGCTTCTTTCGATCTATCGCGAGGAGGTCGTGCCCGGCTTTGCCGCGCGGGGGCTCGGCCACGAGGCGGAGGCCTATGTCGCGGCGACACTGGAGCGCTTCGACAATCCCTTCCTGGAGCACCGCCTCGCCGACATCGCCAACCACCATGCGCAAAAGCGCGTCCGCCGCATCGGCGACTTCCTGGCCTGGACGCCAGACGTGCCGATGCCGAGACTGGCCGCGATCGCCGGCGGTCAGTAGCCGCCGCCGCGCTCCTGCGTTCCCTCCTCGCCGAGGAAGCTGCGGCGCAGGCCGTCGACAGCCGAGACCAGGCAATTGACGTCGGTGCCGATCGCCATGAAATCCGCGCCGAGGTCGCGGTAGACCGCCGCCTGCGGCAGCGAGACGGTCATGATGCCGCGTGCCTTGCCGTGGGCCTTCGTGCGCGCGAAGATATGGGTGATCGCCGCCAGCACCTCCGGCGCGCCGGAATTGCCGAGGAAGCCCATGTCGGCGGCAAGGTCCGACGGGCCGACGAAGACGCCGTCGACGCCCTCCACAGCCGCGATCTCGTCGATCGCCGCAAGGCCGGCCCGGCTTTCGACCTGCACGATGAGGCAGATCTCGTCATTGGCGGTGGCGAGATATTCCGGCACGCGGTTGAAATCGCTCGCACGGCCAAGGCCCGCGCCGACGCCGCGGATGCCGTGCGGCGGATAGCGCACGGCGCGCACCAGCGCCTCGGCCTCCCTGGCCGATTCGACCATCGGGATGAGGAAGGTCTGCGCGCCCTGGTCGAGCAATTGCTTCAGGATCCAGGCCTCGCCCATCGGCGGACGGACCATGGCATGGGTCGGCGAGCGGTGCAGCGCCCCGATCTGCGCGCTCAACAGCGGCATGTCGTTCGGCCCGTGCTCGCCATCGATCAGCAGCCAGTCGTAACCGCTGCCGGCCAGGATTTCCGCCGCATAGGCGCTGCCGAGCGCGGCCCACAGGCCAAGCTGGAACCGGCCGTCGCGCAGGGCGGCCTTGAAGGTGTTTTTCGGTGCTGCCACGATTTTCCCTCTCGAACCGGAGCCGGCCGGAGGATGCCGGCCGGCCTTTCCGTCAGATGACCTCAGGCGATGCCGCCGAGGCAGACATATTTGATCTCGGTGAATTCCTCGATGCCGTAGCGCGAGCCCTCGCGGCCGAGGCCGGAGAGTTTTACGCCGCCGAAGGGCGCTTCGGCCGTCGAGATGAGACCCGTATTGACGCCGACCATGCCGTATTCCAGCGCCTCGGCGACGCGGAAGACGCGCGACAGCTCCTTGGCGTAGAGATAGGAGGCAAGGCCGAATTCCGTGTCGTTCGCCTGGGCGATGACGTCGTCCGCGTCCGGGAAGCGGAAGAGCGGGGCGACGGGGCCGAACGTCTCCTCGCGGGCGACGGCCATGTCCGGCGTCACGTCGGCAAGCACGGTCGCCTCGTAGAAGGTGCCGCCGAGCGCATGGCGCTTGCCGCCCTGCACCACGCGGCCGCCCTTCTTCACCGCGTCGGAGACATGCTCCTCGACCTTCTCCAGTGCTGCCGTATCGATCAGCGGGCCGAGCACGACGCCCTCGTCGAAGCCGTTGCCGGTCTTCAGTTTGCCGACGGCGGCGGCGAGCTTTTCGGCGAAGGCGTCATAGACGGCGTCCTGCACATAGATGCGGTTGGCGCACACGCAGGTCTGGCCGTTGTTGCGGAATTTCGCGATCAGCGCACCCTCGACGGCGGCGTCGAGATCGGCGTCGTCGAAGACGATGAAGGGCGCGTTGCCGCCGAGCTCCAGGCCGAGCTTCTTGATGGTCGGGGCGCACTGCTTGTAGAGTTCGGCGCCGATCTCCGTCGAGCCGGTGAAGGTGAGCTTGCGCACGGTCGGGTTGGCCGTCAGCTCCGCGCCGATCTCGCGGGCCGAGCCCGTGATGACCGAGAACAGGCCGGCGGGAAGGCCGGCACGCTCGGCGAGGATGGCGATGGCGATGGCCGAGAAGGGCGTCTGCGAGGCGGGCTTCAGCACCATGGCGCAGCCGGCGGCGAAGGCCGGGCCGGCCTTGCGGGTGATCATGGCGTTGGGGAAGTTCCAGGGCGTGATGGCCGCGACGACGCCGATCGGCTGCTTCATCACCAGGATGCGCTTGTCCTTCTGGTGGCCGGGCACGATGTCGCCGTAGAGGCGGCGGCCTTCCTCGGCGAACCATTCGACGAAGCTTGCGCCATAGACGATCTCGCCGGTCGCTTCCGCCAGCGGCTTGCCCTGTTCCATGGTCAGGATGCGGCCGAGATCGTCCTTGTTCTCGATCATCAGCTCGAACCACTTGCGCAGCACGGTCGAGCGCTCCTTCGCGGTGCGGGCGGCCCAGCCCTTCTGGGCGCTTGCGGCGGCGTCGATCGCCTCCTTCGTCTCCTTCGCGCCGAGCTTCGGAACGTAGCCGACCAGTTCGCCCGTCGCAGGGTTCTTCACGGCGATGCCGCCGCCGTCCGCCTCGATCCAGCGGGTGCCAACGAGGGCTGCCTGGCGCAGCAGGCTCGGGTCTTTGAGGCTCATCGGATATCTCCCATTTCGCGATGCGTTTCTCACCTGTCGGAAGGGTTATATTGCGTCCCCCACCGGTTCGACAATGCGACAGGGGCGCGATTTTACCGCTTCGCGCGACGGGCCGCCGGGTCTAGAGTCCGTCGGGTTCATTCCGAACCCGGCGGACTTCAGGTTTCTTTGTTTTCGTTTGTCCCTTCGGGAAAACCGGCTCCCCCTTTTCCCTGACAAACCCTGAGGTCCACCGGCCAAATTGACATTCGAGGCTTGCAATGACCCATCCTACCGGCCGCACCGCCGACCACCCCATCGACCCCATCTATCTCGACCGCTGGTCGCCCCGCGCCTTCACCGGCGAGGCGATGCCGCACGAGACGCTGCTTTCGCTGTTCGAGGCGGCGCGCTGGGCGCCCTCCGCCGCCAACGGCCAGCCCTGGCGCTTCGTCTACGGCCATCGCGGCACCGAGGCCTTCGAGCGGATCCACGACACGCTCGACGAGGGCAACCGCCGCTGGGCGGACAAGGCCGCCGTGCTCGCCGTGATCGTCTCGCAGACCCATCGGCAAAATGCAGCCGGCGAAATGCGCCCGGCCTATACCCATGCCTTCGACACCGGCGCTGCCTGGGCCTATCTCGCCCTGGAGGCGACGCGCGCCGGCTACCATGCCCACGGCATGGGCGGCATCGACCGGGAGAAGGCGAGAGAAGTGCTCGGCATCCCGGAGAATTTCCGCGTGGAAGCGGCGCTCGCCATCGGCAAGATCGCCCCGAAGGAGACACTGCCGGAGGACCTCATGAAGCGCGAGGTGCCGAGCGGGCGCAAGAAGGTGGAAGAGTTCGTCTCCGAGGGGAAATTCGTCCTCTGAACGGCTTGACCCGAGGATCCACCGCCGCACCCGGGGCGTGGATGATCGGCTCAAGCCGACCATGACGAAGGAGAGTTCGATAAAGAAAGCCGCCTTTCGGCGGCTCTCTTGCTTAGATATCGAGGTTGGCGACGCTGAGGGCGTTTTCCTGGATGAAGTCGCGGCGCGGCTCCACCTCGTCGCCCATCAGGCGGGCGAAGAGGCCGTCGGCGTCCGTCGCATCCGTCACCTTCACCTGCAGCAGCGAGCGGACGTTCGGATCGAGCGTCGTTTCCCAGAGCTGCTCGGCATTCATCTCGCCGAGGCCCTTGTAGCGCTGCATGGAAAGGCCCTTGCGGCCGGCCGCGAAGACGGCGTCGAGCAGGGCGCGCGGGCCGGAAATCTCGACCTGGCCGTCCTTGCGGCGCAGCACCGGCGGCACTTCATAGGTTTCCTTGAAGCGCCCCGAAAGCTGGTCGATATGGCGGGCATCGGCCGAGCCGATCAGGGCCATGTCGATATGGGCGAATTCCTTGACGCCGCGCACCATGCGCTCGAAGCGCAGGCCGCCATCCGTGGCGACGGAGCCGGTCCAGCCGCGTTCCGTCTCCTCGGCGATGAGATCGAGCCGGCGGGCGACCTCCTCCGCCTTGGCGGCATAGGCCTCGCGGTCGTGACTGAGCTCGAGGTTGAGCGCCCCGGCGATGGCCGCCTGCTCGATGATCGCGCGATTGTAGCGCGAATGCAGGCCGTCGAGCAGCGTGCGCAGACGCAGCGCGTCCTGGATCAGCTCCAGGATGTCCTGACCGGCGCGCACCTCGCCGGAGCTGAGCTCCAGCACCGCATCATCGAGGCCGACGGCGACGAGGTAATCCTCCAGCGCCTTCTCGTTCTTCAGGTACTGGCTCGATTTGCCACGCGCCACCTTATAGAGCGGCGGCTGTGCGATGTAGAGATGGCCGCGCTCGATCAGCTCCGGCATCTGCCGGAAGAAGAAGGTGAGCAGCAGGGTGCGGATATGCGCGCCGTCGACGTCGGCGTCCGTCATGATGATGATCTTGTGGTAGCGCAGCTTGTCGGCGTTGAACTCGTCCTTGCCGAT
>CAMLOC010000057.1 GCA_946481465.1 uncultured Shinella sp.
GTGCGATGTTCTGCCCACCGCGGATGATCAGTTCCTTGAGACGGCCGGTGATCGTGAGGAAGCCGTTCCTGTCGGACCTTGCCAGATCGCCGGTATGATACCATCCGTCGACGATGGCCTTTTCCGTCTCCAGCGGCTTGTTGTGGTAGCCCAGCATCAGGTTGGGGCCCTTGCAGATCAGCTCGCCCTCGACGCCCGCCGGCACATCCAGTCCCGTCTTCGGGTCCACCAGACGGACCGTGAGGCCCGGGACGGGCAGCCCGCAGGAACCGGGAACACGCCATTTTCCGGGCCAGTTCATGGTCACCATGGTCGATGTCTCGGTAATGCCGTAGCCATCCAGAAGCGGGACGCCGAAGAACGCTTCGAAGTCGCTGTTCAGGGTTCCCGGCATGATCGCTCCGGCGGAAACGCAAAGGCGGACGGACGACAGCAACCGCTCTCCGCTGGCCTGGCAGGCCGACAGGAAATAGTGGAACACCGTCGGAACGCCCGGCATGAAGGTGAAGCGGCCCGTGCGCAGCAGTTCCGTCGCCTGGGAGGTCGAGAACTTCTCCATGATATATTCGCTCGCGCCCGTCGCGATGATGGAGAGGACCGCGATGTTGAGCGCGTAGGAGTGGTAGAGAGGCAGGGTGTTGAGGACGACGTCGTTCTCGTTCAGCCCCGCGATCGGCGCCCAGCATGCCGCCGCCACCCAGAGCATGGAGCGCGTCGACAGCAGCACGCCCTTCGGCTGCCCCGTCGTGCCGGACGTATAGACGATGAAGGCCGGGCGATCGATATCCCGGTCGTCTTCGAAGGCCGCCGACGGAACCGCCGCGCCGAATCCGGCTGCCGCGTCCGCGGCGATCACGACGAGCGGCTTGCCGGAGCGCGGCGGCAGCCCGTCCACCACCGGCTGCCGGTCCGGCGGCATGATGAGGAAGGTGCATCCCGCGTCGTCGATGCGGTAGGCGATTTCCGCCTCGGTCGCCTCGATGCTGACGGGCACGGCGATGCCTCCCGCCCGCACGACGGCAAGGCAGGCGACCACCCAGTTCACCGAATTCGGCAGGAAGATCGCGACGGCCTCGCCTTTCCGCAGGCCAAGCGCGACCAGACGCGACGCCAGTTCCGAGGTCTCGCGGTCCAGCGCGTCATGGGAAACCGAGCGTCGCCGGTCCTCGAAGGCCATCTTCCCGGAATACAGGCGCGCGTTCCGCCGCAGGATGTCTCCGACCGGCGCGATAAGCTCGAAATGTATCATGTTCTCCTCCCGCTCCCCCGGTCAGACCATGCAGAATCCGCCATTGACGCTGATCACCTGGCCGGTCACCCAGGACGACGCCTCGGACGCCAGGAAGGTCACCATGGGCGCCACGTCGTCGGGCCTGCCGATGCGGCGCAAGGGATAGGCCTTCACGATCTTCTCACGATTCTTCTCGAGAAAATCGGGATCGGAATGGGACGTCTCGATCAGGCCGAGCGAGACCGTGTTGACCGTGATGTTGTTTCGGCCGAACTCGCGGGCGAGCGACTTGCCGAGCGCAATCGTGCCGCCCCGCGCCGCCGCAGCCAGCGCCAGATTGGCTTCACCGATGCGGGAACTGTCGCCGACGAGGTTGATGATGCGGCCGGAATTCTGACCGATCATCAGCGGCGCCACGGCGTGGCAGCAATTGATCGCGCCGTAGAGGCAGACGTCGATCTGCTTCTTCCAGTCTTCAGGGGTCGAATCGACGAACCGCTGATATTTGACGTATCCCGCATTGTTGACCAGTACATCGACGGTCCCGAAGTCCGCCTTGACGGCGGCGACCATCGTCTTGACCTGATCGCTTTCGCTGATGTCGGCCCTGTAGGCCCTGGCCTTTCCGCCGGCGGCCTCGATCGCGGCGACCACCGTCTCCGCCTCGGCCTGCGACCGGCTGTAGTTCACGGCGACGATGGCGCCTTCCGCCGCCAGGGACCGGGCGATATCTCCGCCGACATCCCTGCCGCCGCCGGTCACCAGCGCCACCTTGCCATTCAAATTGGTCTGCATTTCACGAACTCCTTGATAGGTCTGACGGCTGCAGCGCAGCGCGGTCCATTGCGGCCCCGTTCGCGGGGCGATGTCGGGTCACTTCCCCATAAACCGGGGAGGACGTTTCTCCTTGAAGGCCTGCCGGCCCTCGATGTAGTCGTGGCTCGCGCTGGCCTCGTCGATCAGCCTGCCGGCCGAGGCGGGATCGAGCGCCCCGCGCGCGCAGCCGTTGAGAATGAATTTCGCGCCGGCAATCGTCAGCGGCGCGTTTTCGGCCAGTTCCGCCGCCCGGTCATGCGCGGCCGCAAGGGCATTCTCCGCGATCTGGTCGATGAAGCCGATATCGAGAGCCCGTCCGGCATCGAAGCGGCGGGCCGAGAAGAGAATGCGCTTTGCTTCCGTCACCCCCACGAGCGCATACAGCTTGCGGGTCGCGGAAACGCCGTAGACGATCGACAACCGCGCCGCCGGGATGCCGAAGACCGCATTGTCTTCGGCGACCCGGAAATCGCACGACATGGCGAGATGCGCCGCGCCGCCGAGGCAATAGCCCCGCAGGGCGGCGATCGTCGGCTTGGAGACCTGGTAAATCGCATCCCCCGCGGCATCGACCGCCACCTCATAGGCCTTGCTGGCCTCAAGGCTGCCGCGCACCGCGTCGAACTCGGCGATGTCGGCACCGGCCGAGAAATCGTCGCCGGCGCCCGCCAGGATGATCGAGCGGACCGACGGGTCCCGATCGAAGGCGCGGAAGAGGTCGGCGAGCCGCTGCCACATCGCATAGGTGACAGCATTCCTATGTCCCGGATGGCTCAATGTGACCACCGCAACCCCGTCCTTGTTCTCAACGAGAATATCGCTCATTCGCCTGCCCTCGGACCGCTGGAGAAGCGCCCGGCCGGCCGGCCGGGCGCCATTGCATCACTTCATCACAAGCGGGCATTGGCTTTGCGAAAGCGGCCGGAAAGCATCGTCGCCCGAAATGGTGGTGACGAGCTTCAGGATGTCCCATTCGCCGGTGGATTCGGCAGGCGTCTTGACCTGGTAGACATACATGTCGTGCACCATCCGGCCGTCCTCGCGGATCTTGCCGTTGGTGGCGAAGAAGTCGTTGATCGGCATCTCGCGCATCTTCGCCATGACCGGCTGGGCATCGGTCGTGCCGGCGGCCTGAACAGCATTCAGATAGTGCATGGTCGAGGAATAGTCGCCCGCATCGCCCATATGCGGCGGGCGGCCGACGCGCTCTTCGAAGCGCTTGGAGAACGCCCGTGTCGCATCGTCGCGATCCCAGTAGAAGGCATTCGTCAGGATCATGCCCTGCGCGGTTTCCAGGCCCAGCGAGTGAACGTCGGTGTCCCAGACGAGCAGGCCCGCAATGGTCTTGCCGGATGAGGCAAGGCCGAACTCGGCCGCGGACTTCACCGCATTGATGAAGGTGGTGCCGGAGCCCGCCATGGCGACAACCTGCGCCGGTGAAGCCTGCGCCTGCAGCATGAAGGCGCTGTGATCGGATGTCTCGATCGGATAGCGCACGGCACCGGAGACCGCGCCGCCATTGTCCTCGACGATCTGCGTCGCGTCGGCTTCCAGCGCGTGACCGAACGCGTAGTCGGCCGTCAGGAAGAACCAGTTCTTCAAGCCCTGCAGGAGCAACTGGTTGGCGGTTCCGTTCGCAAGGGCATAGGTATCGTAGGAATAGTGAATGCTGTTCGGCGTGCAGCCGTCATTCGTCAGGCGCGACGAGCCGGAGCCGTTGACGATGGCGATCCTGTCCTCATCCTTGGCGACCTGCGTGACGGCCAGTGCGATACCGGAATTGATCAGGTTGTTGATCATCGTCACGCCCTGCGCCTCATACCATTCGCGCGCGGTGGCCACCGCCACTTCCGGCTTGTTCTGATGGTCGGCCACGACGACTTCGAGCGGGCGGTCGAGAACCTTGCCACCGAAATCCTCCACCGCCATCTTCACTGCGGTGATCGCGCCCTCACCCGCCTCATGCGAGAACTGGCCGCTGACATCGGTGAGCACGCCGATGCGAACGGGCGCGGCATCCTGTGCCCCGGCGGACATGGTCAGGGCGCCAACAGCCGCGGCGCAGGACAGTAGCATAAGCTTGTTCTTCATCGTTCTTCCTCCCAGGTTCGGCACCTTGAGCTCCTCCCAAGGCCTCATTACTAACTTGCGCTATCATACCATAAATGCACTTAAAGCCTTCGATTTGTGCGATGCAACAGGCTTTATGCGGCAATGTAAGCAGAGTTTTCCGCAGAGAGCAAGCTTGCATTATTAGACTTTGTATGTTTTTCTGATCGTGCCGGCACAGGACAGTGGGAAGGCAGGCGCGCACCTGGCGCCCGCCCGGAGAAACGAGAAAGCCGGCAGAGGAGGAATCGTGTTGGACACCGCACCCATCATCGAGGCGCGCGCTTTGACGCGCTCTTTCGGCGGCTTCGTCGCCGTCAAGAATGTCGACCTGAAGATCCGTGCCGGCACGATCCACGCGCTGATCGGACCCAACGGCGCCGGCAAGAGCACGCTGTTCAATCTCCTGACCAAGTTCCTGTCGCCAAGCGGCGGACAGATCCTGTTCAAGGGCCGCGACATAACGCAAATGGCGCCCGCCGACATCGCGCGCATGGGTCTCGTGCGGTCGTTCCAGATCTCCTCCGTGTTCCCGCATCTCAGCGCGCACGAGAATGTCCGGGTCGCCCTGCAGGCCCGCGCGAGGGAGACGTTCGCATTCTGGAAATCGAACGCGACGCTCCGCCGCTTCAACGAGGAAGCGGCAAGGCTGCTCGACAGCGTCGGCCTTGCCGACCGGGCGCAGACGAAGGCCGCCGAGCTATCCTACGGCCGCAAGCGGGCCCTCGAACTGGCCACCACATTGGCGCTCGATCCGGAAGTCCTGCTTCTCGACGAGCCGATGGCGGGAATGGGCACTGAAGACATCGGCCGGACGGCCGCCCTCATCCGCAGCGTCGGCAAGGGACGCACGGTGCTGATGGTCGAGCACAATCTGGGCGTCGTCTCCGACCTGTCGGATCGCATCACGGTGCTGCGCCGCGGAGAAATCATCGCGGAAGGAAGCTATGCCGACGTTTCCGCCGACAGCGAGGTCCGCAAGGCCTATATGGGAGGCAGCCATGCTTGAGGCTCCCCTCCTCGACGTCAAGGGCCTCGAGGCCTGGTATGGCGAAAGCCATGTGCTCCACGGCGTCGACTTCGATGTGCGCAAAGGCGAGGTCGTGACGCTCATCGGCCGCAACGGCGCCGGCAAGACGACAACGCTGCGCAGCCTCGTCGGCATGGTCGGCAAAAGGCGCGGAGCCTGCATCTACAAGGGCAAGGACCTCCTGAAGGCCGCGCCGCACAAGGTCGCACGCCTCGGCATCGGCTACGTGCCGGAAGAACGCGGCATCTTCTCCTCGCTCACCGTGATGGAAAACCTCCTGCTGCCGCCGGCATGGCAGGCAGGCGGCATGGCGGTCGACGAAATATACGGCCTCTTCCCGAACCTGAAGGGGCGGGACAGCACATCGGGCACGCGCCTTTCCGGCGGCGAGCAGCAGATGCTGGCCATCGGCCGGACCCTCCGCACGGGCGCCGACTTCATCCTGCTCGACGAGCCGACCGAAGGCATCGCCCCGGTGATCATCGAGGAAATCGGCGCGGCCCTGCGCATCCTCAAGGATCGCGGCATGACGATCATCCTGGTCGAGCAGAACCTTCACTTCGCGGCATCGATCGCGGACCGCCACTACGTTCTCGACCAGGGAAAGGTCGTCGACGAGATCCCCAACCACGCACTCGACGCCAACATGGACCGGCTGAACAAACATCTCGGAGTCTGATCCATGACGCGCTCCTTTCAGATAGGTAGAAACCGATGACGGACATCTTCGGCGTTCCCATTGCCGTCCTGCCCGGGCAATTGCTGCTCGGGTTGATCAACGGCTCCTTCTATGCCCTCCTGAGCCTCGGCCTCGCCATCATCTTCGGCATGCTGAACGTGATCAACTTCGCCCACGGCGCCTTCTACATGCTCGGCGGCTTCGCCGCCTGGCTCATGCTGTCGAGCCTCGGCCTCGGCTATTGGGAAACGCTCATCATCGCCCCCGTCGTGGTGGGGGCGATGGGCGCCGTCGTGGAGCGGCTGCTCCTCAAGCACCTCTACAGGATCGATCACCTTTACAGCCTGCTCCTGACCTTCGGCATCGCCCTCATGCTCGAAGGGCTTTTCCGGCATGTTTTCGGCGCCGCCGGCAAACCCTATCCCATCCCGCCGTCGCTGACGGGCGGCATCAATCTCGGCTTCATGTTCCTGCCGATGTACCGCGCCTGGGTGATCGTCGCCTCGCTCGCGGTCTGCCTCGCCACCTGGCTCGCGATCGAACGGACCAGGCTCGGCGCCTACCTGCGGGCGGCGACAGAAAATCCGGGCCTCGTCCAGGCCTTCGGCATCAACGTTCCGCTCATGCTGACTTTGACCTATGCCTTCTGCGTGGGCCTTGCCGGCTTTGCCGGAGCGCTGGCGGCACCGCTCTATCAGGTCAGCCCCGGCATGGGCTCCAGCATCATCATCGTGGTCTTCGCGGTCGTCGTCATCGGCGGCATGGGATCGATCGGAGGCGCGATCGTCACCGCCCTGGCGCTCGGCGTCATCGAGGGGCTGACCAAGACATTCTATCCCGCAGCCTCCTCCATCGCGGTTTTCGTGGTGATGGTCCTTGTCATTCTCATCCGGCCATCCGGCCTGTTCTCCCGCGAGGCTTGATCATGAACAGCACAACCGCGACATCCCCCCTGACGGCCTCCCGCCGGCTTCAGACGACCGGAGGCTTTTTTCTCGCCCTCGCCGCCCTGCTGATGCTCGTCGCGCCGCTGGCGATCTACCCGCTGTTCCTCATCAAGATCCTCTGTTTCGCGCTCTTCGCGGCAGCGTTCAACCTTGTCCTTGGATATGCGGGGCTTCTCTCGTTCGGGCACGCCGCCTTCTTCGGCGGCGCGGCCTATGTCACCGCCCATGCCGCCAAGGTCTGGCAGCTTCCCTTCGAGCTCGCCGTGCTCTCGGGAACGGCCTTTGCGGCGCTTCTCGGCCTCGCCTTCGGCACACTCGCCATCCGCCGCCACGGCATCTACTTCGCGATGATCACGCTCGCCCTCGCGCAGATGGTCTATTTCATGGCGGTGCAGATGCCCTTCACCGGCGGCGAGGACGGCATTCAGGCCGTGCCGCGGGGCTATCTTCTCGGGATCGTCGATCTCCGCAACATCACCGCAATGTACTACACGGTCCTCGGCGGAACGGTCCTTGGGCTCGTGATCATCTGGAGGACCGTCAACTCGCCCTTCGGCCACATCCTCTCGGCTATTCGCGAGAACGAAACGCGCGTCACGTCGCTGGGCCTCAAGCCGGAGCGCTACAAGCTGATCGCCTTCACGCTCTCCGCGGCACTTTCCGGCTTCGCCGGCTCGCTGAAGGCGATCGCGTTCCAGCTCGCCTCGCTCGTGGACGTCACCTGGCACATGTCCGGCGAAGTCATCCTCATGACCCTTCTCGGCGGCATGGGCACGCTGATCGGCCCGATCGTCGGCGCCGGCATCGTCGTCGGCCTGGAGCATTTTCTCTCGACGAGCGGCCTGCCGATCACCTTCATCATCGGCCTGTTCTTCGTCGTGTGCGTGATGATGTTCAGGCGGGGCGTGTTCGGTGAGCTGAAGGCGTTGCTCGATCGCCCAAGGGCCCCTTAAAAGTCTTCTTATGCAAGTTATTTCGACCGGGGCCGAATTCGGCCCCGGTTTTCGATTTCAGCCGGCGCGCCTTGCGCGAGACCCGAAAAGGTAGCCGATGGCGGCGGCCATGACGAGCTGGACGACGCTCGCCATGTCCGGAGAAATGCGCGCCGCCCCCTCCGCCGGCGCAAGGCTCGGCAGCAATCCCCCATGGATCGCCCACATCGCCACCACGACGGCAGCGAAAACGACAGCCGCGAGAACCGGCAGGCCGAACGCAGCACCGGCGGACGACACCGGCGCCCGCGCGGGAAACACAGGCCGGGAGGAGGTGCTTTCGCCGGAGGATGCGACGGCGGCCGCATGCCTTGCGGGACCGGCCTGCGCGACGGCATCGTCCGCGGAAGGCGCCCCCGGGGACTGGCGGGCGCGAATCTCCTCGGCAAACCGCTTGAAAAACTGCCCCGACATCTGCTTTGCGGTTGCGTCGATGAGCCGGCCGCCGAGTTGCGACAGCTTGCCGCCTATCTGGGCATCGACCGTATAGTGCAGGACGGTCCCGTCCTCGACCGCTTCCAGGCGGACGATCGCCACGCCCTTCGCGAATCCGGCAACGCCGCCCTGCCCTTCGCCGGTGATGCGATAGCCATTCGGGGGATCGAGGTCCGACAGCGTTACGGCGCCCTGGAACCGGGCCTTTACCGGGCCCACCTTGATGACGGCGACAGCCGACATTTCAGTTTCCGAAGACTTCGTCAGCTCCTGGCATCCGGGGATGCAGGCCCTCAGCACGTCGGCATCGTTCAGCGCATTCCATACGTCCTCCTTGCGAGCGGATATGTGCTGCTGGCCAGTCATGTCCATGGAATTTCCTCCTCATCTCTATCGAACCCCCCTCAATTCGCGGGGCACGGCAATGCTTGACATTCCTATTTTAAGTCTAATAATGCAAGTTAATTTTCAAAGCCGCCACGGGATTGGCGGAGGCCAGGAGGAGCCGCAATGACAAGGCTTTCCGAGACGTGTCGGAGCAACAGGCGGCGCGCGACCGGACGACGCCGGCAAGCGTCCTTCCGATGGACGACGCCGAAATGAAACCGGCCCCCTTTGAATATATCGCAGCCACATCGACAGCCGAAGCCGCCCAGGCCCTTGCCGCCGCCAACGGCGACGGCAAGATCATCGCGGGCGGCCAGAGCCTCATGCCGATGATCAACTTCCGCCTCGTGAAGCCCGCGGTTCTGATCGACATCAATCGCATTGCCGGTCTTGACCGCATCGAAAAGCTCGGGGACCGGCTGCGCTTCGGGGCGACGGTGCGGCACCGCATGACGGCGACGGATGCCCTTGTGTCCCGGCACCTTCCGATCCTGCATGACGCCATGCATCATGTCGCTCATCTGACGGTGCGCAATCGCGGCACTTTCTGCGGCAGCGTCTGTCATGCGGACCCGGCAGCGGAAATGCCGATGATGACGCTTCTCCTCGACGGGAGCATCACGGCGCTTTCGATCCGGGGTGAACGGCAGATCGCCGCCTCGGACTTCTTCATCGGGTCGCTGACGACAGCGCTCGAGCCGGACGAGTTCGTCACCTCGATCGATATCGACACGCTGCCCCCCGAGACGGGCTGGGGCTTCGAGGAATTCTCCAGGCGCCACGGCGATTTCGCCCTCGCCTGCGTGGCCACCACGCTGCGCGTCGTCGACGGCGTCGCACGCGGCGTCCGTTTCGGCATGATGGGCGTCGGCGAGACACCGCTGCGCCTGCCGGAAATCGAAACGCGCATCGAGGGCGAGGCGCTGTCGGAAGCGCTATTGCAGGACGTGTCGGAGGCCCTGAAGGGGCTCCTACATCCCAACACCGACATCCATGCGTCCGCCGACTACCGCCGGCATCTGGCCGGCGCGCTTGCCCGGCGCGCGCTGCGCGACGCCTGGAGGCGGGCAACCCTTTGCAAGGACCGTACAGATGGCTGAAAACGAGGTGACCATCCATGTCAGCGTGAACGGCGTGGAACACACCGCGACCATCGAACCACGCATGCTGCTCAGCGATTTCCTGCGCTACGAACTAGGTCTCACGGGAACCCATGTCGGCTGCGAACACGGCGTTTGCGGCGCATGCACCGTGCTGCTCGACGGCCGCAGCGCAAGATCCTGCCTGACGCTCGCCGTGCAGGTGCAAGGCATCGAGATCGAGACCGTCGAAGGACAGGGAAGCGTGGACCGGCTCGGCCGGATCCAGGAGGCGTTCCGGCAGCACCACGCCCTGCAATGTGGTTTCTGCACGCCCGGCTTCATCATGGCGATCACCGATATGCTGCGCCATCATCCGCTCGAAAGCGACGAGCAGATCCGGGAAGCGCTGTCCGGCAACATCTGCCGCTGCACGGGCTACGAACACATCGTCAACGCCGTGCGGGAACTGGCGAGGGAAAGAGGACCTTTGACATGAAGATGCATTTTCTCGCGGGTGGCCGGCTGCGCATGCGCCGCTCCGTCTTCGTTCCCGGCGCGGCGAAGGAGGACTCGATCGAACTGCCCGTCCACGCCACGCTGATACGGCATCCGCAGGGCAACGTGCTTTTCGACACAGGCTGCAATCCCGAAGCCGCCACCGATCCGCAAGCCCGCTGGGGCGGACTGGCCAAGGTGATGACGCCAATTTTCAGCCCGGAACAGACCGTCGTTCGGCAACTGGCGACGCTTGGCCTTGAAGCCGGCGACATCGATGTCGTGATCTGCTCGCATCTTCATCCCGACCATTGCGGGTGCAACCAGTCCTTCGGCCGCGCGACGATCCTGTGTCATGAAGCGGAAGTCGCGGCGGCGAAGGAGGCGGGGGTCGGGCTGTGGCTGCACGGGCACATCCACCAC
>CAMLOC010000058.1 GCA_946481465.1 uncultured Shinella sp.
AGATCAAGCTGAGCCAGGGGGCAAAGCCCGGCCATGGCGGCATGCTGCCGGCATCCAAGATCTCCCGCGAGATCGCCGAGGCGCGCGGCATCCCCATGGGCATCGACTGCGTCTCGCCGGTCGCGCACAGCACCTTCTCGACGCCGACCGGCCTGATGCGGTTCGTCGGCCAGTTGCGCGAGCTCTCCGGCGGCAAGCCGGTGGGCTTCAAGCTCTGCATCGGGCACCGCCGGGAGTTCATGAGCATGGTCAAGGCCATGCTCCAGACGGGCATCGTTCCCGATTTCATCGTCGTCGATGGTGCGGAAGGCGGGACGGGGGCTGCCCCGGTCGAATTCGCCAACCGGGTCGGCATGCCGATGCTCGAGGGCCTGACCTTCGTGCACAACACGCTGCGCGGCGCGGGCATCCGCGATCAGGTCAGGATCGGGGCGGCGGGGAAGATCGTGTCGGCTTTCGATATCGCTCGCACGCTGGCGCTCGGGGCCGACTGGTGCAATGCCGCGCGCGGCTTCATGTTCGCCATCGGTTGCATCCAGGCGCAATCCTGCCACACCAACCGCTGCCCTGTGGGGATAGCCACCCAGGATCCCGTCCGCCAGCGCGCCATCGATGTTGGCGACAAGAGCGACCGCGTCGCCCGCTTTCACCGCAACACCATGCGGGCGCTCGGCGAGATCGCCGGTGCCGCCGGCCTTGGCAATCCCAGCGATTTCATGCCCTATCATTTCATGTTCCGGCAGAAGGACAACGAATTCCTCGACGGCAACGAAGCCTATCCCTATCTGCCCGAAGGGTTCCTCGTGTCGGGCCAGGAAATACCCGAGCTGGCCGACTGGCACGACCGTTGGGAGCGCGCGAGCGCCGACAGTTTCGCGCCGCCGGAAATCCCGCATGGGCCTTTCCGCAAGCGCGAGCCGCGTGCGGCGCAGGCCGGCGACGCCGAGGTCCGGGATTTTCAACCGCAACTGACAATCACCGGCTCATCCACTGGGTGAGCCGGATGCCCGATGACAAGAAGATGCCGGCATCACAGCCCGCTGCCGGAGGTTCTCTTGTCGAGGCGGCGATCGGGCAAACCTGCGAAAATCTTAAAATTAACTTTTACACAAGCTTCATATAATATTGAAAGAACAGGCGGGTTGGGGACTCTTCTTTAAATGGCATGATGCTGCCCCGTCTGGCCGGCACATGTATGCGATCGCATGCAGATTGCCTGTCCTTGACGAATGCCAGCAGACCGCAAGCGCGCAGCCGGCGCCGTTTTCTGCGTCGGACACCCCCTCTCATCGTCAAGGAACGCGGCCTCATGAGCATTCCGGTGCGATCCGCACGTATGCGGCCACGCCGGCGTTTCTTTGCCGAGGAGGATCGACATGCCGCATTTGAACAGACGCGACATTTTCAGGCTTACAGCCGCCGGCATGGCCGGGCTCGTGCTGTCGCCCGCCGTCACCCGTGCGCAATCCGGGCTCAGTGACGGGCGCATCCTGTTCGGACAGGCCGCTCCGCTCGAAGGACCGGCGGCCGCGCTCGGCATCGGCATGCGGCAGGGTATCCTCGCGGCCTTCGGCGAGGCCAACGCCCAAGGCGGCGTCGGCGGCCGAAAGCTCGAACTGAAGACCATCGACGACGGCTACGAGCCGTCGCGGGCGATCACCGCCGTCAACACGCTGATCGATGAGGACAAGGTCTTCGCCCTGATCGGCCCGGTCGGCACGCCCACCTCCAACGCCACGCAGCCGATCGCGGCCGCGGCCGGCGTCCCCTTCATCGGGCCGTTCACGGGCGTCGAATCGCTGCGCAATCCGCACAAGCCCAATGTCATCAACGTGCGTGCCTCCTATTATCAGGAGACCGAGGTGATGGTGGAGCGGCTGACCCGCGACCTCGGTGCCAAGCGGATCGCCATCTTCTACCAGGACGACGCGTTCGGGCGTGCCGGCCTCACCGGCGCCCGTATGGCCATGGAAAAGCGCGACATGACGCTGGTGGCAGAGGCCACCTTCGAGCGCAATACTACGGCCGTGAAGATGGCGCTGATCGAGATCCGTCGCCAGAAGCCCGATGCCGTCATCATGATCGGCACCTACGGCCCCTGTGCGGATTTCATCAAGCTCGCACGCAGCATCGACTTCCGCTCGCGCTTCATCAACATCTCCTTCGTCGGCAGCGACGCGCTCGCCAAGGCGCTGGGCCCGGCCGGCGACGGGGTCTATGTGACGCAGGTCGTGCCGTTTCCCGGAGACGCTTCGATCCCGTTGGTCGCCGACTATCAGTCCGCGCTCAAGGCGCTCGACGCCGACGCTTCGCCCGGCTTCGTCTCGCTGGAAGGTTATATCGCCGGCCGGCTGACGGTCGCAGCCCTTCAGCGAATTTCAGGAGAGCCCACCCGCGAGGCGTTCCTTGCGGCGGTCACCGGCGGCGGCGCTTTCGACCTCGGTGGCATGACGCTCAGCTACGGCGAGACCAACAACCAGGGCGCAAACGACGTTTGGCTGACCGTGATCCGGCCGGACGGCACGTTCAGCGCCGTGACGGCGATCGGTTGAGGAGGAGAACGACGATGATGGCCCCTTCCTTCCTGTCCCGTTCGCCCGAGGGCGCGGCGCGCTCCGGCATCAAGGCGCGGCTGATCGGCGCCTTCATGGTGGTCACCGGCCTCACGCTCGCGGCCTGTTTCGTCAGCTACCGCTCCTTCATGGCCATCGACGCCAGCTTCACCCAGGTGGCCGGCGAGAGCCTGCCGCAGATGGAGCGGGCGCTGTCGATCGCCGGCCATACGAGCGAGGTGGCGGCACTCGCCTCCGGTATCGCCATCGCCGACGATGCGGCAACGCTGGTCACGCTCTCCTCCAGCATCGTCGAAAAGGGCAAGGCGCTGGGGGAGCAGATCGGTACGCTGCGCGAGCGCGGGCTGGACGAGGCGACCGTCTCAGGCCTCGCCGAAAGGCTCGGTGGCCTGATGCGCACCGGCGAGGAATTGACCGAGCGGAAGACTGAGCAGTTCAGCCTGCGCGACGAACGTCTGGATATGACGCGCGCCGCACTCGCCGCCCATTCGAAACTGACCGAGGTGATGGCGCCGGTGATCGACAATGCCGGCTTCGACCTGCATATGGGCCTGGAAGGGCTGGCAGGCACCGCCGACGCGGGCGGTCTTGCCGCCAGCGCCCACCGGCTCGCCGACGTCCAGCTCGTCCAGTTGCACAATGCATGGGCGCTGCGTGCCGAGGCCAACCAGACGCTGGGCATCTTCGCCGAGGCTTCGCTGGCGGGCAACGGCAGCGTGCTGGTGACGCTGCGCGATCGCTTCACAGCCTCCGCCAACAAGATCGACAAGGCGATCGCCTCCCTTCCGCCCGAGGCCGTGAGCGAGGCGCTGACAACCCGCATTGCGGCGTTGACGGCGCCCGGGCTCGGCGAGCGCACCATCTTCCAGGTTCGTGGCGCGGAGATCGCGGCGATCGCCGCCGTCAACGAACTGGTCGGCGACTTCCAGAACCGTGCCGCCGGCCTCACCGGCAGCGTGCAGGATCTGGTGCAGGCGACGCAGGCGCGCTCCGGGGCCTTCCTCGGCGCCTCGCAGCAGACCTTGGGAAGCGCGCGCTTCTATCTGATCGTGCTGGCCGTGTTCAGTCTTCTCGTCTCCGCGGGCATTGCCTGGTTCTACGTCAGCAACGGCGTGCTGAAGCGGCTAGCCCGCATCCACAAGGTCATCTCCGCGCTTGCGGGCGGCGACCTGGAACTGAAGCTCTCGCAGCACGACCGCGAGCGCCGCGACGAGCTCGGCGAGATCGCCCGCGCGGTCGAGGTGTTCCGCAACAATGCCGCGGCCAGACTGGCGGCGGAGCGCGAGGCCGGCGAGCAGCGCGAGGCGGGTGAGGCCGAGCGGCGGCGCAACGCCATGATCAGTGCCGACCAGGCGCAGCGGCAGGCCGCGGTTGTTACCGCCCTCGGGGCGGGTCTCGAGAAGCTCGCCGCCGGCGACCTTACCTTCCGGCTGGAGGAAGAGTTCGCTTCCGACTACCGCAAGCTGCGGGACGACTTCAATGAGGCCATGGTGGCGCTCCACGACGTCATGAACATGATCGCGCACGCTTCCGGCTCCATGCGCGGCGGCGTCGCGGAGATCAGCCAGGCCGCCGACGATCTGTCCCGGCGCACGGAACAGCAGGCCGCGAGCCTCGAAGAAACCGCAGCCGCCCTCGACGAGATCACCGCGACGGTGAAGACCACAGCCGACGGCGCATCGCGGGCCTCGAACGTCACCGGCGAGGCCCGCATCGGGGTCGAGGCGTCGGGCCAGGTGGTCCGCGAGGCCGTTGCCGCGATGGCGGAGATCGAGAAATCGTCGCAGCAGATCGGCCAGATCATCGGTGTGATCGAGGAAATCGCCTTCCAGACCAACCTCCTGGCGCTCAATGCCGGCGTCGAGGCCGCGCGTGCCGGCGAGGCGGGCAAGGGTTTTGCCGTCGTTGCGTCGGAAGTCCGTGCGCTGGCGCAGCGCTCGGCAGAGGCCGCCAAGGAGATCAAGGGTCTGATCTCGACCTCGACCCGGCAGGTCGATCAGGGTGTCGACCTCGTCGGCCGCACCGGCACCGCGCTGGAGAAGATCGTTATGCAGGTCGGCGAGATCACCGGCCTGGTCACCGAGATCGCCGCCTCGGCGCGCGAGCAATCGACCGGCCTCGGCGAGGTGAATTCCGCCGTCAACCAGATGGATCAGGTCACCCAGCAGAATGCGGCGATGGTCGAGCAGTCGACTGCCGCGAGCCACAGCCTGGCCCGGGAAGCCGAGGAGCTCGCACGCCTCGTCGCTCGCTTCAAGCTGGACACGGCCAAGGCGGCGACGCCGATACGTCCGCGTTCCGCCTCGGCCGACCGGCCGAAACCGGTGCTGAAAGGCTTCTCCCGCGGGACACAGTCCGCCGCGCTGCGCGTCGCCCAACCGCAGGACGAAAGCTGGGAGGAATTCTAGAGCATTTCCGGCGAACCCCGGTTCACCGGAAATGCTATAGACTATTGTTTTTACCGCATTATCCGACGCCGAAGCGATCTCGCTTCGGCTGGAAGCGCTCGAGGGTGCAAAGCCTCGGCCGGTCTTGCCGTCCCGCCTGTCGGCGCGCTTTGACCGTCCTCTTGGGGGGCATTCTGAAGCCGGCGGGCGGGGAGCGGTGGCGCGCCGGAGCGCGCCACCCGTTCATCAGGCGACCTTGAAGGCGATCTCGTCGACGCCGTCGACATGGGCGACCATCTCGTCACCCTTGACGATAGCCCCGACGCCGGCGGGCGTGCCCGCGAAGATGAGGTCGCCGGCCTGAAGCGTGAAGAGGCGCGAGAGGTAGGAGATCATTTCCGGCACCTTCCAGATCATCTGGTTGAGGTCGCCGTTCTGGCGGATCTCGCCGTTGACCTTGAGCCAGATCGCACCGCCCGTGGGATGGCCCACCTCGGCGACCGGATGGAGGGGGCCGCAGGGTGCCGAGCTTTCGAACGCCTTGCCGATCTCCCAGGGGCGGCCGAGCTTCTTGGCTTCGCCCTGCAGGTCGCGACGGGTCATGTCCAGACCGACGCCGTAGCCGTAGACGCAGTCGAGCGCCTTATCGAGCGGGATATTGTCGCCGCCGCTCTTCAGCGCGACGACCAGTTCCACCTCGTGGTGAACGTCGCTGGTTTCGGACGGGTAAGGGAAATCCGTTCCCGGCAGGACGAGCGTGTCCGGGTTCTTCTGGAAGAAGAAGGGCGGCTCCTTGTTCGGGTCGTGGCCCATCTCGATCGCATGGTCGGCGAAATTGCGGCCGACGCAGTAGATGCGGTGCACGGGGAAGAGCGCCTGGATTCCGATGACCGGCAGGGTGGGGACGGCGGCCGGCTTGAAGACGTAGGTGGTATTGATAGAGGACATGTCGTTCATTATCGCGCTCCTGCATAGTATTCGATGCGTTTTTCAAAGAGTTCCACAGCCGCGGACAGCAGCATAGCCGCCGCGAAGAGGATGATTGTCAGAGCCCAGAACCGTTCCATATCGAACGAACGGGAATAGAGCTCGAAGAGTTCGCCGTATCCGATGATGGACACGAGAATCTGGCCGATCACGACGCCCTTCACACCTCGGATCAGCCCGATGCGGATTCCCGCCAGAATTTCCGGAAGGGCCGACAAAAGGATGATCTTGGTGAAGATCGTAAGGCGCGAGGCGCCGTAGCAGCGCCCCATCTCGATGAGCGAAGGGGGCACCTGCATGACGCCCGCCCGCGCATCGAGCACGATGATCCAGACGGCGAAGAGGAAGACGGTCACGACGATAGTCGTCTCCCCGAGGCCGAAGAGGATCATCAGGACCGGTACGAGAGCCGAGAGCGGCGCGCTGACGAACATGTTCACCCATAGGCCGAAGATGTTGTCGGCCACCTTGAACCGTCCCATCGCGATGCCGAGCGGGACGCCGACGCCGATCGCCAGCGCCATGCCGAGCAGGAAGGACCGGATCGTCACGATCGAGGCGCTCTGCCAGGAATTGGTGGAGACCAGATCGAAACCGGCCGAGACGATCGCGCTCATCGGCGGGATGAGGAAGATGACGTCCAGCCTGCCGACGAGTTCCCAGACGAGCGCCCAGAAGAGGAGCGAGGTCATCATGGGGACCCGGATGCCAAAGAGTTTCATGGCGTTTACTCCGCATATTGCCTGAGGCCCTGCCAGATCTCCTCGACCACATCGAGATAGGCCTTGTCGCGACGGATGACGTCGGGAGCGGCGGAGCGGTCTATATTGGGCTCGATGATCTGGGAGACGCGGCCGGGCCGGGGCGACAGAAGGACAATGCGGTCGGAGACGTAGACCGCCTCTTCGATGGAATGCGTGACGAAGAGGAACGTCTTCCGCTCCTTCTCGACCAGTTGGAGCAGGTCTTCCTGGAACTTGCGGCGGTTCTGCTCGTCGACGGCCGAGAAGGGTTCGTCGAGCAGCAGGACGTCGGCATTGACCGAAAAGGCGCGGGCGATGCCGACACGCTGGCGCATGCCGCCCGAAAGCTCGTGCGGGTATTTCTCCTCGAAACCGGTCAGCCCGACCTCGGCGATATAATGCCGGGCGATACGGTGGCGCTCCGATTGCGGCATGCCCTTGAGCTCGAGGCCGAAGGCGACATTGCGCAATACCGTCGCCCAGGGCATGAGCGCGAAATCCTGGAAGACGAAGGCGCGTTCCGGCCCCGGGCCGGTGACGACCCGGCCGTTGATGCAGATCTCGCCGGAGGTCGAGGGCACGAGGCCGGCGATGATCTTCAGCAGCGTGGTCTTTCCGCAGCCCGACGGGCCGAGCAGCGTCGTCAGCTTGCCGCGCTCGAATTCGAGATTGATGCTGCGCAGGGCCTCGATATCGCCGTAGCGCTTGCAGATATCGCGCACCTTGACGACGGCATCGGACGTGGCGGCTCCGGAACGGTCGGCCGCGCGGGCCGGCATGGGGTTGGCCATGTCACTTTCTCCTCTTTTCAGGACGCAGGAAGCGCAGTTCCACATATTGCAGCCCGGCGAGCGTGAGCGTCGAAACGGCTATGATGGATGCGACGGCGGCATACATATGCGCGTAGTTGGCGATCGAGCGATGATAGGTGATGAGGTCGCCGATGCCCGTGGGGGTGATCAGCAATTCGGCGAGCATGACGCCGATGAAGCCGGCGGCGATGCCAAGACGCAGGCCTGCGAACAGCACCGGTGTCGCATCAGGGATGACGATCTTGACGATCTGCTGGATGCGCGTGCCCTGGAACGAACGGCACATGTCGACGAGCGACGGGTTGACGTGCCGGACGGCCTTGTAGGAATTGAGCACGATCACCGGCAGGGCCAGCATGACGACGGCGAGCGTCTTGGCGAGAAGGCCGATGCCGTAGACGAAGGTGACGAGCGGCACGAGCGCGGCCATGGGAGCCGCCTGAAGCACGATGAAGACCGGCGCGAGCAGCCATTCCGCCTTGTCGGAAAGCCCCATGACGATGCCGAGGCCGATGCCAAGCACCGCGGAGACGGCGACGCCGATGAGAAGCGGCTGGAAGGTGATGGCATAGGCTGGCAGCAGCGTGCCGTCGAGCGCCATCTCGATCAACGCCGAGAACGTTTCGAGGAATGTCGGAAAGGCAAAGCTGATCGGGACGCGACCGGCGATTTCCCAGGCGGTGAACAGCGTTGCGAGCGAAACCACGACCCAGAAGGACTTCCGGCGCCGGGCGAATTCGGCGAGCGTCTCGACGATGCTGGAGGAGCCGGTGCCGGCTCCTCCCGTCGCGCTCACCTTTTGGGGTGAAGCGGCCATGTGCATTACTTGGTTCCGATTTTTGCGAGCACTGCGTTGAGCGCGGTGAGATCCCAGAAGTCCTCGACCTTCAGGTCCGCGGCCTTGCCTTCGAGCGCGCCGGAGACCGTGTAGAAGTCGAAGTCGTCACGGGCGGCATCCTCGCCGCCACCGTTCACGGGAAGCGTCGGAGCGGCTTCGGCGAAATAAGGATCGATGTCGGCGACCATCTCGGCCGTCGCATCGGGCAGGAGCTTGTACTTCTCGCGCAGCGCGATAGCCGCCTTCGGGTCCGCCGCGACCTCGCGCCACGTCGTCAGGATGCTCTCCACGAGGATTTCCACATCCTTCTGGTTCTTGGAGAGGTAGTCGGTGTTGGCGAAGAGTGCTTCGTCGGTCGCGCTCACCTCGCCGAGCGGCAGGAAGACGAACTTGCCCGGCGCTTCCTTCTCCAGGATGCGCTTGCCGGAGGAATCGACGATGGTCGCCTTGACATTGCCCTGCAACAGCGCGCCGGTCCGCACCTCGGCGCCCGGCACGTAGGAGATGCTGGAATAGGAGATGCCGTTCTTGTCGGCCATCAGCCGCATGATGGCTTCCGTGCCGGATCCGCGCGAATGCACGGCGATTTCCTGGCCGTCCAGGTCCTTCCATTCCTTGTAGAACTCGGAGTTGACGACCGGATAGAACTGGAGCTTGGACAGTTGCAGGAAGATGCGGATCGGCGCCTTCACCTTCTGGAGCAGCGCATAGGGACCGCCGATGCCGATATCAGCCTGGCCGCTGACGACGGCCTGGGCGGCGATGTCCTCGCTCTTGAGGAAGGTGACCTGGACGTCGACACCCTGTTCCTTCGCCCGTTCGAGGGCGGCGAGCAGATGGAGCGATTCGACTGTGGCGATGTCGCCGAAGGCAACGCGCATGGGATCGGCATGAGCCAATCCGGGAATTGCGGCAGAAAGGCAGAGCGCGGCGGCAATGGCCGACGTCCTCATTTTACGGACAAACATGTTCATTCTCGTTCCTCCCAAAATTGGATCCTTTTCAACCCAATCTGAAACCAATTCTTCATTAATATAAATTTGTGTCAATCAATGAAATGTGCTGCGCCGCGAAAGGCTATGGCTATATTTAGCCGTTAATGGATTTAATATATTGAAATATATGGATAAAAAATTGAGAGTGCCGGCATGTGCCGCCTTGCGTTGACAGGGGGCAATTCATTCAATATAACAAAACCAATCCTGAATTGGTTCGGATGATATGACGATGGAAAACACCGAGATGGCCGTGCTCTCACGGTTGCGCGACTTTCTCGCGACGACCCAGCTTCCCGATGGCGGACGGCTGCCACCCGAGCGCGAGCTTGCCGATGCGCTGGACGTCGGGCGCGGCGCTCTTCGCAAGGCCCTTGCGACGCTCCAGTCGGAGGGCGTGGTTTGGCGGCATGTCGGCAAGGGTACCTTCACCGGCGAACGCCCTATCGACACCGTCGCCGACATCAATGCCATGGTCCAGCGCACCAATCCGCTGGAGGTGATGGGCGCCCGCATCGCTTTCGAGCCGGAAGTGGCGCGCTGTGCGGCGCTCAACGCGACGTCGAGCCAGATCGCCGAGTTGAGAAACTGCATGCTCAAGGCGCAGCAGGCGCCGACCTGGCGTCTCTACGAGCAGTGGGACAATCGCCTCCACCGCCTGATCGGCGAAGCGTCGCAGAACTCCCTCCTGCTGGGGTTGCTCGATACGCTGAACGCGGTGCGCCGTGCGGTTACGTGGGGCCGGCTGCGCGATACGCCGGTGCGTCCGCCGCCGGACCACCATTCCTTCGAGGAGCATGCGCGCATCGTCGCGGCGATCGCCGATCGTGACGGCGGCGGTGCGGCCGATGCGATGCGGCGGCATCTGCGCAGCGTCGAAAGCCACATGCGCGATATGCGTTGAAACGAAATCGGGACATTCAGGGAAGGGCGGCAGAAGGTCGTCCGCAAGGAGAACAGGCATGGCGAAAATCAAGGTAGCGAACCCCGTCGTCGAACTCGACGGTGACGAGATGACGCGCATCATCTGGCAGTTCATCAAGGACAAGTTGATCCATCCCTATCTCGATGTGGATCTGGAATATTACGATCTCAGCATCGAGAACCGGGATGCGACGAACGACCAGGTGACGATCGACGCGGCCCATGCGATGCGCAAGCACGGGGTCGGGGTGAAATGCGCCACCATCACCGCCGACGAGGCCCGCGTCGAGGAATTCAAGCTGAAGAAG
>CAMLOC010000059.1 GCA_946481465.1 uncultured Shinella sp.
TCGCCCGGCGCATTCGGCCTCATGACCCACGCAGCAACCAGCCCCCTGCGATCGACGGACCCCACGATGGAACGTGTTGCCCCGACGACTGCCGCCGCCATGTCAGAACATTGGAATGCTCGGGCATGGAAGTTTGACGCTGCGGCGTCCCATCGGCGCGATGCCCCGTCATGGCGGGCAGTGTTTGAGGCCGCACTCGGCAGCAGGCTTCGGGACATCATCGATCTCGGGTGCGGGACCGGAGCGTGCGCGCTCCTCGCGGCGAGCCTTGGCCACCGCGTCACGGCCGTCGACGGCTCTCTCGAAATGCTTTCTCATGGAAGAACCGCTGCTGCCGAGGCAGGACTTGAAATCGACTTCATCCACTCGACCATGGACGACGCGGCGCTTCCGGCGTCGAGTGCCGATATCGTCACGATACGCAATGTCCTGTGGACGCTCGAAAATCCGCCGGCCGCACTGGTCCTGGCACGCAAAATCCTCCGGCCAGGCGGCAAACTTCTGCTGTCGGATGGGCTTTGGTATCGCCACCGCATCAACAACAGTCGCGATATCTTCGGGACAAACCTGCCCTTCTATAACGGTCTGACCGAGGCCGATGCGCGTGCGCTCATCGCTGGCGCCGGCTTCCGCTCCGTTGAAAGCTGGCGCCACCTGATGCCCGGTGACCCTTACGGCTCCGTTTATGACGATCCGGATACCCCGATCGCCTTCTTTGTTCTCACCGCAATTGCTCCGGAGTGATTTTCATGTCTCGCAATCTTTGGTTCTCCGCTTTCGTAGCGGCGATGCTCGTATCCCCCCTTCCCGTCTTTGCGCAGGAAGAGCTTCGTGTGGTGGAACCGTTCCAGCTACAGCGGCTCGATACCCAGACCGGCGGGTTCCAACTTCGCGCCAACGGCGTTACGGAGACACTGGTACAGACCAACCCGGAGGCGGCCGTGCTGCCGGCACTGGCCGAGCGCTGGGAGACGTCGACCGATGGCCTGAAATGGACCTTCTTCCTGCGCCCCAACGTCACCTTCCACGACGGAACCCCGATGACGCCTGAGGCCGTCGCGGCATCCTTCAAGGCGCTCCTTCCGACCGGCAACCTCATCAAGAACGCCAAGGTCAAGGATGTCGTCGCCGGTGACGGGACTGTGACATTCACGCTCGAACAACCGTTCGCCCCATTCCTTGCCTACCTGCTCGACCCTGCCGTCCCGGTTCTTGCGCCCTCGTCCTTCGCTTCAAGCGGGGAGCTCGCGGCTATTGTGGCGACGGGACCGTACAGAATCGAAAAAGCGGAACTACCGCAGGGCCTCGATCTGGTCCGGCATGACAGCTATTGGGGTGACGTCGCGAAAATCGAGCGTGTCCGCGTGGATGGCATACCGAACCCTGAGACCCGCGTGAACATCGCGCTGGCAGGTGAAGGCGACCTGGTCCTGGAAATTCCGACGACGGCCGTTTCGCGTATCGACCGCTCCGGAGAGACGCACATCGTTCGTGCGCCGGTGCCCCGCGTCGTCATGATGTTGGTCAATGTGAAAAAACCGCAGTTCGCCGATGTCGAGATCCGTCGCGCGCTCAGCCTTGCCGTCGACAGACAAGCAATCGCCCGGACGATCATGGGCAACGAGGACCTTGCCGCGAACCAGTATTTCCCGCCAGCGATGAAGGGATGGCATTTCGAGGATTTCAAGCCGCAGACGCTCAACGTCGCCGAAGCGAACCGTATCCTCGACGAGCTCGGCTGGAAACCCGGGGCAGACGGGATCCGTGAGAAGAATGGTACGCGTTTCGCCGGCATGATGCGGACATTCCCGCAGCGCGCCTACCTGCCGGTGATTGCCGAGGCACTCCAGGCCCAGTTAAAGCAGATCGGCTTTGACCTCTCCATCCAGGTCGGGGAATCCAGCCTCATCCCGGAAGCGCAGAACGACGGGACGCTCGAGTTGGGACTGGGTATCCGCACCATGATCTACCAGGTGCCGGATCCGGTGGCGCGCCTCACCAGCGACTTTGCCACCGACGAGCCGAGCACAGACGCGACCGGAGCCACGGGATGGAAGAGCGAGGCGATGCGGGCAGCCGTTGCCGCATACAATCTCACGACCGATCCGGAGGCGCGCCTGCCGCTTCAGCGCAAGATGGCTGAAATCCTGCAGAACGAACTTCCCGTCATCCCGATCACGTTCACCGACGAGAAATACGCGGTCTCGGAGCGGCTGGAAGGCTTTGTCGCCGATCCGGTCATGCAGACCCGACCGCTCAATCATTTGTCGTTCAAGGACTGATCCATGCAGCGCGCGGTTCGTCACGCCGTTCCGCGCGCTGTTTTGCGCCGGGTGTTTGAAGCTGTCTCGGTTGCATTGATCCTCGCGACGATCTGCTTTGCGCTTCTTCATGCCATTCCCGGCGACATGGCGCTGAGGATCGCCGTGAGCCGGCTGGGGACGGAAAACATGTCTCCAGCGGCGGTCGAACAGATCCGCGACGCGGAGATGCTGTCCCGCCCCCTCCTCGCGCAGTATTTCGACTGGCTGAAGGCGATGGCCACCGGCGATGTCGGACGGTCGTTCGTCTCTGGCCGGCCCGTGGCCGAGGAACTTCGGCAGGCCGGCGGATACACCCTGCGGCTCGCGGTTGTCGCCTGGCTGCTGTCCTATGCATTGGCTTTGCCGCTTGGTATCGCGGCCGGTCTCAAGCCCGATGGCGCGATCGATCGGGCAACGGCACTCGCCGCGGCGGCCTTCTCGTCGTTGCCGACCTTCCTGATCGGGATCGCGCTCATCTCGATCTTCGTACTCACACTCGACCTGCTCCCGCCAGCGGGATATCGACGACCTGAGCATCTCGTCCTTCCAGCCATCACGCTGGCGCTGGGGCTGATGGCGCCGTCTATGCGGGTCATCCGTGATGCTGTCACCGAAGTGCAGGCCTCAGCCTACATGACCTATGCTCATGTGAGAGGGTTTGGCAAAGTCAAAGCCTTTATTCGGCATGGCCTCCGAAACGCGAGCGTCCCGATCGTCACCTTCGCGGCGCTTCAGTTTGCCTATCTCATGGACGGCTTCTTTGTCGTGGAGACCTTGTTCAATTTTCCGGGGATCGGCAACGCGATGGTGTCGGCGCTGCTTGCGCGCGATGTCCCCGTCATCATGGGCTGTGCGCTTCTGATCGGCACCACCTTCGCGGCAATCAGCCTTGCCGCTGATCTCATTTGCATGTGGATGGATCCCCGGCTTGTGGATGAGGGCCATGGCAGCCGTTGATCAGCGCCTTTTCTGGACGATTGGTGCGGCTACGGCGATGGCGGTTGTTGCAATCGCCGCCGTCATCGGTCGCGATCCGCTCCATCAGGACCTCGCAATTGCCCTCGCGCCGCCGTCCCTCCGGTTTCCACTCGGAACCGACCATCTGGGCCGCGACGTGTTCGCGCGCCTCTTCCATGCACTGCCCCGCTCTATCGGCATTGCGACGGCAGTGATGACAGCGGCGGTCACCATCGGGACTTTGGTCGGGCTAGCCGCCGCAGTCTCCAACCGCCTTGTCGATGCAGCGATGATGCGGCTCACAGATCTCGCGCTCGCATTCCCGGGACTCCTTCTCGCGATGGTGCTGGCGGGGCTGATGGGTGGAGGCACGCTGCCGGTTCTCGTGGGGATTGCGCTGGGGCAGTGGCCCCAGTTCGCCAGGATGACGCGGAGTGTCGCAGCAGCAACCATGACCGAGGCGCATGTCGAGGCGTCGCGTCTGGCTGGCCTCGCAGAATGGCGGATCCTCCTGCGGCAGGTCATGCCGCGAGTTCTGGTCCATACGGCGTCACTTGCGGCGCTGGGCGTCGGCGGTGCGGTCTTGACGATCTCTTCATTGGGCTTCCTGGGACTTGGGCTGCAACCGCCCACGCCGGAATGGGGCGCAATGATCACGGAACTCCTGCCCTATATCGACGTCGCGCCGGCACAGATCGCGGCACCCTGTGTCGCGCTGTTCGCGACCGTGCTTGCCTGCATGATCGCCGGGCGACGGCTGGCCGAGGCGATATGATGCGGGCGATATTGCGCGTTTGTAATCTCTCGGTACGGGATCAAAAAGGCACGCTGCTGGTCGAAGCCGTCAGCTTCGCAATTCCGCAGGCGGGCGCCATTGTCCTGATCGGCGAAACAGGTAGCGGCAAGAGCCTCGTGGCACAGGCGGTGCTCGGCCTGGTCCCGGAGGGGCTGAGCGTGCAAGGACGCATCGAGTTCGATGGACATACCGTCGATCTATCGGATCGGGCGACATTGCAACAGTATTGGGCAAACCATCTGGCGCTTGTGCCACAAGAACCACGAGCAGCACTCGATCCGACAATGCGCGTGCTGCCGCAGATCACTGGTTTGGCACCACAGGCACAGGCGCGCCAGGCGATGGCCAGCCTGAACCTCCATGCCTCGGTCGGACGACAGTATCCATTCATGCTGTCGGGCGGCATGGCTCAACGTGTTCTGGTTGCCGGAGCGTTGACGACGCAGGCGCCCATCGTCGTCGCCGATGAGCCAACCAAAGGCCTGGACGATGATCGAGTCGAAGAGACTGTCTCACGCATCCGACAACTCGTCGACCATGGCCGGGCCGTTTTCGCAATCACGCATGACATACGCGTCGCGCGTGGTCTTGGCGGCCATATAGGCGTGATGCGCGCCGGCCGGATGCTGGAGCAGGGCCCCGTGGAAGAGGTGATGCTGGCACCGCGCCACGACTATACCCGGGCGTGGCTTGAAGCAGATCCCGATCGGTGGCCTCGACGCGCAGTGCAACGCCTCGCCGGACCGGTGCTCCACGCCAAGAAGCTGACCTACGCGGTCGGTGATCGCAGATTATTTCAGGACCTGAGCCTGACGCTGCTCCGGGGAAGCATCACGGCCATAACCGGTCCGAGCGGCTGTGGCAAAACGATGTTGGGCAATGTGCTCCTCGGCCTCGCGCGACCGCACGCGGGCACGGTGCGCTGGTGCGACGGCACGGATCCGCATCGTGTCCGTCGGCCTGCCTTGCGCACGCGTTTTCAAAAGCTGCATCAGGACCCGGCGTCGGCGTTCATGCCGGGGCGTATATTACGACGCCAGCTTGAGAACCTCGGACCTGTGCTGCCGCCCGGATGCCTGGCACGCGACCTGCCACCCCTTCTCGATCGGTTGGCGGTTCATCCCTCGCTTCTCGAACGGCGGCCGGACGAGGTTTCCGGTGGAGAACTGCAACGCATCGCAATCGCTCGCGTGCTCCTGTTCAAGCCCTATTGTCTGGTAGCCGATGAACCGACATCGCGGCTCGATCCACTGGTGCAGCGCGAGGTGACAGAACTTCTTCGGGCTCTCGTCGAGGAGCATGATATGAGCCTTCTCCTGACAAGCCATGACAAACGGCTGGTCCGGGCGGTTGCCCATGACGTCATCCACTTGCACAAGTTCTTCGATCCGGCTGAAACTGACCGAAAGCCAGGCCCATGACGGGCGCTCGGCGACTGCCATCTGTGGGTGATCCGAAGTACCGCCGGTAGAGCCCGTCCGGTCCGCAAATGCCTTGCCCCGCCACGTCCTTGCGCGGCAGGGCAATCTGCTTCCGGCCCTGCCGGGGCGGGGCCGCCTACCAGCGATAGGACAGCGTGCCGAACGCCGTCAGACGCTTGCCCCATTGGCAGCCCCAGGGCCCGTCGCAATAATAGCTCTTGCGGTCCGCGGCGTTGAGCACGGAGACATCCAGGCGAAGCCCTTCCAGATCCGGGTTGCGCACGCCGAAATCGTAGCCGGCGGAGAGGTCGAGATAGGTCGCCGAGCCATTGAGGACGGTGTTCTCGTTGTCTCCGTAGGACGAGCCGACATAGCGCACACCCGCACCGAGGTTCAGCCCCTCCAGCGCGCCGTCGAAGCGGTAGTTGAGCCAGGCGGATGCGGTGTGCTCGGGCACATAGCCGACGCGATTGCCGCGGTTGCCGTCATTGTCCTTGGTGATCTCCGAATCCAGATAGGTGTAGGACGCGGTCAGATCGAAATTGTCGATCGTCGCCTTGCCCTCGATCTCCAGGCCGCGGACCCGGATTTCGCCCACCTGCTTCTGGAAGAAGTCGTTCGGATAGGCAAGATCGGCCGTCAGCCGGTTCTGCTGGGTCAGTTGGAAGGCGGAGACCGTCAGGAGCGCATCGAAGTCGGAAGGCTGGTACTTGACGCCGATCTCGTATTGCTCGCCGGTGGTCGGCTCGAAGGGCTTCTTGTCCGCCCCCGCGCCGGCCTGCGGCTGGAAGGACTGCGCGAAGCTGGCATAGGGCGCAAGGCCGTTGTCGAAGAGATAGAGCAGGCCGATATTGCCGGTGAAGGCCTTATCGGATGTCGCGGTATCGTAGTCCGTGCCGCTGAGATCGGTGACGCTTTTCGCCCAGTCGTAACGGCCGCCGAAGGACAGGACCAGGGCATCCCATTTGACCTGTTCCTGCGCATAGAGACCGACCTGGCGGAGGCTCTCCTTCGCCTCGCTGTCGAAGCCGAGATCCGGCACGGGCTTTCCGTAGACGGGATGGAAGAGATCGAGCGTCGGGCCCATGCCGTACCAGTAGCCGCTGCGGTTGTCGGAGCGCTGGTTGCGGTAGTCGAGACCGAAAACGAGCTTGTGGGTCAGCGGCCCGGTGTCGAAATCGGCCTGGAAGCGCGTATCCGAGGTCCATGCCTGCAGGGTCTCGTCCAGGAAGTAGATCGACCGGGAAATCTCGCCGGGCAGAAGCGGATTGCCCGTCAGGTCGACGCTGTAGAGCGCCTGATAATCGACCTGGGTGCGCAGATAGCGGCCGGTCTGCGTGACCTGCCAGACATCGTTGAAGCGATGGTTGAAGTCGTAGCCGATCGCGACCTGCTCGGTGTCGTTGCGGTCGAAACCGGGCTCGCCGATATAGCGGCCGGTCGGAATATCCGCGGCGACCGCGTTCGGCAGCAGGGCGTCGACGTCGCCGCCCTTGTTCTTGCGGTAGCTGCCGAGCAGGGTCAGCGTCGTGTCCTCGTCGGGCTTGAAGGTCAGAGCCGGCGCGATGTAGATTCGGTCGTCATCGACGAAATCCATCTGCGTGCCGCTGTCCTGGAGCAGCCCGGTGAACCGATAGGCGAGCGTCCGGTCGGCGTCGAGCGCATCGGAAAAATCGAATGTCACCTGATGGCGATCATGGCTGCCGAACTGGTATTGCACCTCGCGCAGCGGCTCGAAGAGCGGCCGCTTGCTCACCATGTTGACGAGGCCGCCCGGCGAGGTCTGGCCGTAGAGCACCGAGGCCGGCCCCTTCAGCACCTCGATGCGCTCCACGCCGTAGGGCTCGACCTGCGGATTGGCCCGGTCGATGCCGGTCGGCAGCGCCATGCCGTCGAGATAGAGGCTGTCGAAGATGCTGAAGCCGCGCAGATAGGCGCTGCTGTTGGAGCGCGTATTGGCTGGCGTGATCGTCATGAACCCCGGCGTATAGGTGAGCGCGTCGATATAGCTCTGCGCGCCACCGCGCGCCTGCACCTCTTCCTTGGTGATGACGTTGATCGCGCGCGGCGTTTCGAGAAGCGGCGTGTCGCTCTTGGTGCCGGTCGCGCTTTTCTGCGCCACCAGCCCGCCGGCCGGCCCCCAGGCCGTTTCCCCGCTCCCTTCGACGCTGATCGTCTCGAGCGTCGTGGACCCGTCCGAAAGGCCGGAGGCACCGCCCGCGGCAACACCCGAGACCGTGACCGTGTTGCTGTTGGTGAAACGATAGACGAGGCCGCTGCCCGCAAGCAGGCGCGCCAGGGCGTCCCGCGCCGTCAGGGAGCCGGTAACCGCCTTTCCTGTCGCCGAAGCGGCCTCCGTCTCGGAAAACACGACCGTCAATCCCGTGATGCGGCCGATATCGTTCAAGCCCTGCCGCACCGGCTTTGCCGCTATGGCGAACCGGTAGGTCTGCTGCGCCGTCTGTGCCGCCGCGGTTGCGAAACCTTCCGCGCCACCGATCACACCCGCCGACAAGGCGACAAGCAGCGCCGCGCGCCGCCCAAGCGAAGTCTTTCTCATCATGCTCCCCTGCACCGTGGAAGGGGTCGCCAGAATGTCCCGCCGCGGCCCCTCTCAATCCCTTCACGTCCGGCACGGGAGGGGTACACACATGAAAAGGAAACTTTTCTACACGCCGATGAGCACGAGCTTTCCGCCGAGCCCGATCATCCGGAAGCCGACGATGGACTGGATCGAGACGAGCGCGCGGTCGGGATCGGCGAGCGGGAAGCTGCCGCTGATGCGGTGATTGGCCAGTGACCGGCTGACGACGACGAGGCGGCCCGGCCGATAGCGCTCTATCTGCGCCACGACATCGCCGAGCCGCGCATTGTCGAAGACATAGCGTCCGCCGTGCCAGGCCATGGCATCGTCGATGGCGACCTCCGTCACCGCGCCGACGCCGCTCCTGTCGTAATGCACGCGCTGGCCGGGCTGCAACGTCGCGCGGCCATCCGCGCTCGCCACCGAGACGCTGCCTTCGGCAAGGGTGACCGCGACATCGTCGTCTGCAATGGCGACATCGAACGCAGTGCCGTGGACCACCGTCTTCCCCTCCCGCGCCTCGACGACGAAGGGTATGGGCGAGGACGTCACGGCGAAGAAGGCGTTGCCGCGCAGCAGCGTCACCCGCCGCTCGCCGGCGGCAAAGGTAACATCCAGCGCGCTGTCGGCATCGAGCAGCACCGTCGAGCCGTCGCCAAGCTCGACGGTGCGGCGCTCGCCGCGTGCCGTGGCATAGTCCGCGCGGAGATTCTGAAGGGCGTTCGGATATTCGAGCCAGGCGGCCGCCCCCAGCACCATGACCATGAGCGCGCCCGCGACGGCGAGCCGTCGTTTGCCCTCGCGGCGCCGCGCCCGCGCATCGTCCATCGCTTCGAGATAGACGGCCAGCTTGTCTTGCTCTTCTGCAGCGACCGCCGAACCCGGCCGCTCCACCGCCTGCCACATCGCCTCGACCTGCCGAAAGGCGGCGGCGTGCGCGGGGCTGGCCCTGCGCCAGCGTTCGAAATCCCGGCGGTCGACCGGTGTAGGCTCGCCGTTGAGGCGCGTGAACCATGCGATCGCCTCCCGTTCGATCCGGCTGGCCGGATGGGAGGAACGCTCCTTGCTGACGGACATCGAAGGACACTCGCCTGAGGTGCCGCGGGCGACGGCCCGGACATGCTGCTTCTACAGGATTGACGTCTCATCGCCGCCGATCCTCATCGGATGAAGAGGATTATTCGCTGGCCGCCTTGCAGGCAAGCATGGCGCGGGCCATGTGCTTTTCGACCGCGCTGCGGGAAATGCCCATGGCCCCGGCGATCTCGCCATAGGAGCGGCCATGGATCTTGTGCAGCAGGAAGATATGCCGCGTGCGCTCCGGCAGGCCGCGGATCACCGCGTCGAGGCGCTGCACGTCCTGCCGCGCCTCCAGAACATCCTGGGGCGAGGGAACCGCCGCCGCGAGCTGTTCGGGAAGGATGGCATTGCCGAAATCGCGGCGCACGCGCTGCGCCCGCAGGTGATCGACGACCGCATTGCTGAGCGAGCGGTTCACATAGGCGCCGGCATCCTCCGGCCGGCCCGCCGCGCGCTCGTGAAGACGCAGGAAGACATCCTGGATGAGATCGGAAGCGGTGGCGTGGCAGCCGAGCTTGCGGCCGATGCGGCGCAGCAGGCCTGGCCGTGCCTCGGCATAAAACGCCTCAAGCCAATTGCCTTGAACATCCGCCACGGCGTACCGCCCCATCCCGTCTAAGGTCTGCCCATTCGCGAATGAGCGGCCGAACAGCCGCCGTCCGACGAAGATCGCCTCAGGCCTATAAACATGCCTCTTTAAGTCATGTTTATAGGCGAACGCGGTCCCGATCAACAAGAAGCTTGGTTTTGCCGTGGCTCTATCGCGGCTTGAAGACGCGTTCCAGCCCATCGAGATTGCCCGCCACGACCCTGACGATATCCGGCGCCTCTCCTTCAACGCCGGAGAGAAGCGCAATCCTCGCGCCGGCGTCCTGAAGCGCGGCGGCAAGCGCGGGTCCCGGTTTGGTGTCGAGGAGCACGACGGAAGCGCCGTTTGCCTTCAGCCAGAGGGCGAGTTTTTTGGCGCGTTCGGGCGTCCACTCGTTCGGCGCGGCGGTGATGGAGGCGAGGAGGTCGATGCCGAGATCGGCGGAAAGATAGGCGAAGTGCGGCGAAAGGGCGATGGCGGTGAGGTCGTCGGCTTCGGCAAGGGCCATGTCCGCGCCGGCCTTGAGGGCGAGGAGCTTCTGCTTCAGCGCGCCGAGATTGGCGGCGATCGTCGTGGCCGAAGAGGGTTCGAGGCGGGAGAGATCGGCGGCGAGCACGTCGGCCATGCGGCCGAGGCTGCCTGGCGCCAGCCACGGCGCGGCGCCCTCGCCCGTCGCCGGCATCGGCGC
>CAMLOC010000060.1 GCA_946481465.1 uncultured Shinella sp.
CGACGCGTCCCCATTTGCCGGCAACGGTAGCAAAGGAGGCGCGCACGGCCGCCGTGTCCGTCACGTCGGTCTCAAGGAACAGCGCCTCGCCGCCGGCGGCTTCGATCTCGGCGGCGGTTTCCTTTCCGGCTGCGGCCTGAATGTCGAAGATCGCAACGCGCGCACCGGCTTGCGCGAACATGCGGGCGGCGGCGCGGCCCATTCCATTCGCCCCGCCGGTGATGATCGCCGTCCTGCCCTCGAGTCGTCCCGTTGCTGTCGTTCGTCCGACGACCTTCGACGCGATGTTCATGCGGCCCTCCCAAATGGATCATTGGTCTGTTGTTAATACCAATGAATCACGACGCGCTTGTCAAGCGCCAAATCCGGCGCCGACGGAATTTAGGCGGCGTTGCGGGTCATCCGGCGGATCGCGGCCCAGAGTAGGGCATGCAGGCCGGCCATCGCGGCCTCGCAGGCCGCGGCATCTTCGGCTTCCAGAGCAGCGAGCAGGTTTTCGAAGGATTTCAATGCCTCCGAGGCGGAGCCATCCGGCAGGGTGCCTTCGAAAGGCAGAAAGAGTTCGGCAAGGCCATCCTCGATGGCGCGGGCAAGCAGGGGATTTTGCGAGGCGTCGCCGAGGGCGAGCAGGAACAGGGCCTCGGCCTGCTTGCGCTGGGGAGCGGTCAGCGCTGAATGCATCATGTCCGTCGCCTGGCGCAGGCGCTTGAGATCCCCCGTGCCACGCCGGGCGGCGGCGAGGCGGGCGGCGGCGAGCTGGTTGACGGTCAGAAACTCCACCACGCGCATGGCGGCGGCCGGCGCGCGCGACATCCGGCGGCGCGCAAGCTGGGTCAGGCGGTCCTCATCGGTGACGAAGGCGCCGCCCTGGGCGCCGCGGCGCACCGTGATGTACTGGTTGGTTTCAAGCACGCGCAGGGCTTCGCGCAGTGTCACGCGGCTGATGCCGAACTTGTCGGAAAGCTGCCTTTCGGCCGGCAGGCGCTCGGCGGGCAAGAGCAGCCCGGCATGAATCTGCCGGCGCAGCAGATCGACGGCAAGCCCGTGGGCCGCTTGCGGCTCGACCGGTCTCAGTCCCCAGAGCACGGGTCAGACCGCCGTGAACGTGTTGTCGACGAAAAGCTCCGCGCCGTTGACGAAGCTCGACGCATCCGAGGCCAGAAACAGCGCGACCTCGGCGACCTCCTCCGGCTCGCAGATGCGGCCCTGCATGGCATTGACGTCATTTTCCGACGCAAAGACCCCGTAGCTGCGCAATTGTTCGATCTCATGCTCACCATGCTGGGTGCGGACAAAACTCGGGCAGATCAGGTTGGACCGGATCCCCTGGTCTCGATACTCGACCGCCAATGCGCGGGCAAGTTGATGCATGGCGGATTTCGACGCGCAATAGAGCGCTTCCAGGTGCGTCGCCGCACGCACGCCGGTCGTCGAGGTGAAGATCAGCACGCCCTTGCCGCGTTCCAGCATCTCCGGCAGCACGAGCCGCGACATCAGGAAGGCCGACTTGGCATTGTTGTCCATCAGTTCGTCCCATTCCTCCAGCGTGCATTCGAGGAAGGGCTTCACGATGATGATGCCGGCATGGTTGAACAGGATATCGACCTGGCCAAAGGCTTCCCGCGCGGCAAGGTAGGCGCGCTCGGCCTCGTCCGGTCTGGAAACGTCGGCCTGCACGAAGCGCACGTCGAGATTGCGCGCGGAAAGCCTGGCGATCAAAAGCTCGGCCGCGACCGCGTCTCGGTCGGCGATCATCACCCGTGCGCCCTCTTCCGCAAACAGCGTCGCGCTTGCCGCTCCGGCGCCCTTGGCGCCACCCGTAATGAGGACCGACTTTTTTGACAGGCGTTTCATGGTATAAGGAATAGACCAATCAAGTCGCTATGTCCAGCCAACTACCGCCGGTCGGGGCGACGCCGTTCAAGGGATATGGCGCCGGCACCAGGACGGATTATACGAGGCAATTCATCTCTGTCAGCGTATCGCTGACACATTCGACAAGCGCGCGGGCAGGCAGCGACAGCGGGCCTGATCGATGAACGATAAAGATCGCCACCGGTTCGACGGGAGGAAACGTCTCCAGAAGCTTCAGGCGACCGGACTGGATGCTGCTTTCGATCATCGGCGTAGAGAGAATGCCGACGCCGGTTCCCGCCTCGATCATCTGAGCCTGTACCGCGACGCTTGAGCAGATATCCAGATGGGCCGGCTGGGCACCTTCCGAAGCAAACCAGCGCACGACCTGCCGATAGCCTATCGTGCCTGGCTGGTTGCTGATGATCCGCGTCTTGACGAGGCTGCCGGGCGTCACAGGGGTCGCAAGTTCGAACGTCGAGGACGCAACCCAGGATGTCGGCTGCGAGCCGAGGTAAACATAGGTAAACCCTTCGACCTCGCGCGGCTCGACAAGGAAAGCCAGATCGATCTGGCTGTTATGCAGCGACGGCTCGATCGAGGAGCTCGTGGCAATAGTGAATTCCGGATGCACATCGGGATAGCTGCGATGCAGCCTGTCGACAATCTGCGGCAGGCAGGCAAGAGCGAGCCCTTCGGCAAAGCCAACCTTAACGTTTCCCGCCACGTTTGCCGAGGCGGCCGAACCGAGCGCATCAACAGCGTCCAGCACGTCCCGCGCATTGCGCAACAGCTCGCGCGCTTTCTGTGTCATCCGGAGTTTGCGTCCGGATCGCTCGAACAGTTTGTCGCCTATTGCGCTCTCGAATTCCCTGAGGCGCAGCGAAACCGCCGGCTGGGAAAGCGCCAGCCTGTCTGCCGCCTTCTGCACGGAGCCGAGGGTTGCAATCCAGTAAAAGGCTTCGATCTGTTGAACGGTGGGGCGAACCATTTGGATTTCTTATATCAAAAGCACCAAAAATCAAATTAGACCAAGCTATGCAAATGTATTACTCCACGCTTCAAACGGGAGATTTGCAGACAGTGGCCAGTATCATCAAAGCCATAGAGGCTTTTACCCTAACCTGTGACATGCAGGAGCCGGTAGGCAACGCCCGTGGGACGTTCGCCACGCGTACAGCGCTGCTGGTCCGTCTCCTCACGGAGGACGGCCATGTCGGCTGGGGAGAAAGCTGGGCCTACCCCGATGCGGTCGGCCAGATCATCCGCTCGCGGCTCGGCCCGGCGCTGATTGGCGCTGACGTAACCCTGCCTGGCGCGGCCATCGACCGCCTGTTCGGTTTCGCAGTGCAGGATCGTCGTGGCCTTCATCACATGGCGATCAGCGCACTCGACATCGCGGTCTGGGACGCCTTCGGCCGGGTTACCGGGCGCCCGATCCACGCGCTCCTCGGCGGGGCGCGGCGCGAGCGCGTGCCGGCCTATGCAAGCGGCCCGTTGCTGCTTCCCAACAACCCCTATGCGAACCTGGAAAGCGCGCTGGCGAGCTACGTGAAACAGGGTTTCCGTGCCTACAAGCTGCGCATCGGCATCGACAGGGAAAGCGACCTCGCGGCGCTACGCAAGGCGCGTGAGATCATCGGCCCCGACGCAATGCTGATGGCCGACATGAACGAAGCGAGCACTGTCAAGGAAGCCGTCGCCATTGTGGAGGCCGCGCGGGAGATCGGGCTATCCTGGCTTGAAGAACCTGTTCCGCACGACAATTTCCCTGCCTATGCACAGCTTGCCCGGCAATTGCCGGTTCCGCTTTCCGGCGGTGAATCGCTTTACGGTTTGGCCGCCTTCCGGGATGTCCTCGTTCAGGGCGGGCTTGAAATCGTCCAGCCCGATCTGGCGCTGTGCGGCGGATTCGGCGAGGCGCGCAAGATCGCCGCGCTGGCCGAAGCCTTTGGAGTTCCGACCGTCCCTCATGTCTGGGGCGCGGGAGTCAACTATCTCGCTGCGTTGCATTTTACGTCGACCCTGCCTGCCCAGCGGGTCGGGCGCTTCACATTCCCGCTGCATGAAGTCGACGTCGGCTACAATCCGCTACGATCCTGCATGGTCGATATCGATCTCGATGCCGACGGAAAGCTGGCGGTGCCCCAGGGACCTGGCCTTGGCGTGGATATCCAGGTGTCTCAATTCGAGGCGTTCATTGTCGATCGCTGGACGATCGGCTCTTAAAAAACGGGAGGATCTCACATGAAGAAACAGCTTATCGGATCGGTGTTCGCGCTTATCCTTGGCGCCGGACTGGCACAGGCCCAGACGGTCCTCAATCTTGGCTTTATCGGCGGCCCTGCAGCACCGGAATCCATTGGCCTTGGCCAGTTTGCCGAAGAGATCGCGGAACGCACGGAAGGTCGCTACAAGATCCAGTTGCACGGCGCCGGCGCACTGGGTGGCGACCGCGATGTCGTTGAGGGCGTGCAGTTCGGCACGGTGGACATGACGATTTCCTCGACTGCGGTCGTTGCGAACTTCGCTCCGGAATTCGCCGTGTTCGACGTGCCCTTCCTGTTTCGCGACTTCAATCACGCCCAGGCGGTTTTTGATGGTCCGGTCGGGCAGGAAATTCTCGCTAGCTTGCCGGATGCAGGCTTTGTCGGCCTTGCTGCCGGCGGCATCGGGTTCCGTCAGTTGACGAACAACGTTCGTCCCGTAACCAGCGTGGCGGATGTTGCGGGCCTCAAAATCCGAACCCAGCAGAACGACCTCCACCTGCAGGCATGGGAAGCCCTCGGCGCATTGCCGACGCCGATGGCCGTCACCGAGGTTTATTCGGCCCTCCAGCAGGGCGTCGTGGACGGACAGGAAAACCCGATCGGCGCGATCCTCAACAATCGCTTCGGTGAAGTTCAGAAATACATGAGCATCACCGACCATGCATTCACACCGGTCGTCATTCTGATCAATCCCGGCGTCTATGACGGTCTTAGCGATACCGACAAACAGATCTTCCGGGAGGCCGCGGTACACGCAATGGCCCGCACAAAGGCCGAAGTCGAAAAGATCCAGCAAACCGGGCTCGACGATCTGCGCAAGCTCGGTGTCGAGATATTGACCGAAGTCGATGGCCAGAGCTTCCGCGACAAGCTTGAGCCGACCTTCGCCAAACTGGCGGAACGCTTTGGCGCGCGCCTCGACGCCATTCGCAGTGTCGGGCAATGACCGCGCCGCGCCTGCAACAACTGTTTCTCGAGGGAGAGCGCCGGCTGAACAGGCTGGTGCTCGCCCTGGCGGCTCTCATGCTGGCTGTCGCGGCCGGCGCGGGCCTGTTTCAGGTCTTCAGCCGATTCGTCCTGAAATTGCCCGCTCATTGGTCGGAGCCGACCATCAAGATGACGCTGATCTGGATGGTCTATCTTGGGCTTATGGCCGGTGCGCGCACCGGCACGATGATTGCGGTCGACTTCCTGATTGAGAGAGCATCTGGCCGCCTGCGCTCGATCATGGACCTGCTGGTCCTGACATCAATGCTCATCGTGTTCCTGCTCCTGCTCTATTACGGGTGGCGCGCCGTCTACATGGTCAGAAATCAGACCATAGCCGGCCTTGGCCTTTCGGCAGCCTGGGTTTACTCGGCCATCCCAATAGGCGCAGGTTTCGCAGCACTTGCGGCCATTGCGCACTTCATCGACCCCCACAAAAAAACAGACAGCGCCGAAGCGCTTTGATCCGAGGGCGTCATGCTACCTTTGATGATATCGACGATGACGCTGTTCATGCTCATCGGCATCCCCGTTGCCGTCGCGATCGGGCTGTCCAGCCTGCTCGGCATTGGCGTGTTTACCAGCCTTCCCATGGTGTTGTTCCCGCAGCAGGCATTTGTCGCGCTGGACAAGTTTCCACTTGCGGCAATCCCGTTCTTCATCTTCGCGGGAAACCTCATGGCGGCAGGCGGCATCTCGCGCCGCTTGGTCGCGCTGGTCGAAAGCTGCGTTCATTCGATACGCGGCGGCATTCTGCTGACCTGCATCTTCACGGCGTTGATCTTCGGCGCCGTCTCCGGCTCAAGCGTCGCGACCACACTGGCGATCGGCGCCGTCCTGATCCCGGCAATGGTGAAGCGAGGCTATCCGGTCGGTTTTGCCGCTGCCTTGCAGGCCACTGCCGCCGAACTCTCCGTCCTTGTGCCCCCGTCCATCCCGATGATCATCTACGGCCTGTCGGCAAACGTCTCGGTGGGCGACCTCTTTCTTGCCGGTATCGGCCCAGGCATTCTGGTGGCCATAGCACTCACCATCTTCGTGCTGGTTTATACCCGCTGGAAGGGTTTCGTCGAAGTGAAATCATCGACGCGCCCACCGTTTCTGCCCGCGCTGCGGAGTGCGAGCCTTGCCCTTCTCATGCCATTGATCGTCCTTGGCGGCATCTATGGCGGCGTCTTTACGCCCACGGAAGCATCCGTGGTCGCTATCGGCTACTCGCTTGTCGTGTCGCTGATCTACCGCGAGCTTGACCTGCGCGGCTTCGGCGAGGTGATAAAGAAATCGGCGATATCGGCATCGATCGTCATGTTTATCGTATCGATGGCCGGCGTCTTCTCTTTCGTGCTGACACGGGCGGGCGTACCGGCAGCGATCGGCGCCTGGATCGTCGAGACCTTCACCACGCCATTCGGCTTCCTGATCGCGGTGAATGTCTTCCTGTTCATCATGGGTATGTTTGTCGAAACCTCCGCATCGATCGTCGTTCTCGCCCCGATTCTGGCGCCCGTTGCCGAGCACTACGGCATCGATCCGGTCCATTTCGGCATGATCATGATCTTCAATCTGGCATTGGGCATGATAACCCCGCCGCTGGGGGTGAACCTGTTTGCTGCCTGCGCGGTTGCCAATATCGGGATCGAGAAGATGATTCCCTATCTCGTGCCACTGGTCTGCGTCATCCTCGTCTGCCTGGCTTTCGTAACCTTCGTTCCCGCAATCTCGCTGCTCTTTCTGAACTGACAGGCGCCGACGCCGAAGCGAGATCGCTTCGGCTGGAAATGCTCCAAGCCTGATGCTTGTTAAATGAGGTGCGCCTTGCACAATCAAGCGTAGACGCGATCGCTGGTGCCCGCTTTCACAATATAGCCGGGAACGCCATGGCCGAGAATGGCGGGGAGTTCGCGTGAAAGCTCAAGCATGGCCGTAAGGTCGACACCGGTGTCGATGCCGCAATGGTGGAACATGTGCACGAGGTCCTCGGTGCACACATTCCCCGTCGCGCCGGGCGCGTAGGGGCAGCCGCCGATGCCGCCAAGCGCGGAATCGAAGCTGCGCATGCCCGCGTCATAGGCGGCAAGTGCATTGGCGAGGCCCATGTCCCGGGTGTTGTGGAGATGGAGCGTCAAGGGCAGGCCGGGATGGTGCCGGAAGATCGTGGCCGTGAGGTCGCCGACCTGCCGGGGATTGGCCATGCCGATCGTGTCGGCGATGGTGATGCCCTCGATGCCCAGGTCGCGATAAGTGTCGATCGCCCACAAGACACGCTCCACGGGCTGGCGCCCCTCGAAGGGGCAGCCGAAGGCGGTGGCGATCGTGCCGTTGATGAAGATGCCGCTTCCGGCGACCACGTTCATGATCTCCTTGAACTGGGCAAGCGACTGGTCGCAGGTCATCCGCATGTTCGCCAGGTTGTGCCGCTCCCCGATCGACATGACGAGGTTGACCTCGTCCACCGCGCATTCCAGCGCGCGCTCGGCGCCGCGCACGTTCGGCACAAGCGCCGTATAGCGCACGCCCGGCGCCCGTTCGATGCCGCGGAACACCTCTGCCGCGTCGCGAAGGTTCGGAATCGCTTTCGGCGAGACGAAGGATGACACCTCGATGCGCCGGACACCGGTCGCCGACAGGCGATCGGAAAGGCGGATCTTCTTCTCGGTCGGAACGAAATCCGGCTCGTTCTGGAAGCCGTCGCGCAGGACCACTTCGTTGATCGCTACAAAATCCGTGTTCTTCGACATCATGCGCTCCTCCCGATTTCCTCTGTTGGCGCCAGCTAGCATGCACCTTGAAAGGTATCAATGAAAATATAATCTGATACATCAGATAAAATATTTCTATTGAACCCTATGCGTAGATGCCGTATGGATACCGTGATGCCTTAACTGATGCATCAAGGCGTACAGCATGTGGCCGCGACCGCGGCCTGGAGGAACAATGTCTCAGTCCGCAGATCATAGTCACATCGCAGAACTCGTTGCCCGGGCGCGCAAGGCGCAGGCGATCCTGAACGGCTACAGCCAGGAGCAGGTCGATCTGATCGCCGGCGCCATCGTCTACCATCTGTCGCGCCCCGAACTGGCCGCGAAGATCGCCGAAATGGCCTATGACGAGACGAAGATGGGTCTTGTCGAAAGCAAGCGCGCCAAGCTCACGCACAAGATGCCGGCGATCTTCCACGACATCCGCACGGAAAAGACCGTTGGCGTCATCGATCGTGACGAGGTGAACGGCATCATCACCATCGCCAAGCCCTATGGCGTCATCGCGGCGCTCGTGCCGAGCACCAATTGCGAAGCGACGCCGATCTTCAAGTCCGTCCTGGGCATCCGCGCCCGCAATGCCGTGATCTGCGCGCCGCACCCGGCAAGCAAGAAGACCACCATCTTCGTGGTGGATGTCATCCGTCAGGTTCTTGTCGCCTGCGGCGCTCCTGAGGATCTGGTCCAGTGCATCGCCGCGCCGTCCAAGGCGCTCGCCGCCGAACTCATGGCCCAGTGCGACGTCACCATGGCGACCGGCTCGGGGGATATGGTGAATGCGGCCTATTCCTCCGGCAAGCCCGCTTATGGCGTCGGCGTCGGCAATGCCGCGGTGATCATCGACGAGACGGTCGATCTTGCGGAGACGGCGTCGAAAATCCGGATCGGCAAGACCGGCGACAATGCCTCCGGCTGCTCGGCCGAAAATTCCATCATCGTCCAGGCTTCCATCCATGACGGTTTCCTGCGCGCGCTGGAAAGGGAGGGTGCCTATATCGCAACGGCGGAGGAGAAGGCGAAGCTCCAGGCCGTCCTCTGGGAAAACGGCCACGTCTCGCGCAAGGTCGTCGCCCGCCCCGTCGGCGAGATTGCCGCGCTTGCCGGTATCGCCGTGCCGGCGGACCGCACGTTCATCGTCGTCGAGGAGGAGGGCACCGGTGCCGAGCATCCCTTCTCGGGCGAAAAGCTCAGCCTCGTCCTCACCTGCTACAAATACGAGGCCTTCGAGGATGCCGTCGCGCTGGTGAACGCGATCACCGGCTATTCCGGCTCCGGCCATTCCTGCGGCATCCATTCCAACAACGCCGACCGCATCCTGCAGCTCGGCCTTGAGACGAAGACGTCGCGGGTCATCGTGCGCCAGCCGCACGGGGTCGCCAATTCGGGAAGCTGGTCCAACGGCCTCGCCAAGACCTTCTCGCTCGGCTGCGGAAGCTGGGGCGGGAACTCGGTTTCCGAGAACGTCACCCAGAAGCACTATTACAACACGACGCGCATTGCCGAGCCGCTCGACCGTGCCGCGCCGGATGATGCGGCGATCTATGGTCCCCTGTTCGGGAAGATCGCCGCCGTGCGTATCGCTGCGGGAGCCTGAACGACGATGAAATTCGCTGTTCGTCCGCAGCTCCACGGCTACGATACCTTCGCGGCCTTCACCGAAGCGCATGCCGTCACCGAGCGGGACCTTATCTTCACGCAACGCGTCCTTCACGACGCCTTCATGAAGGGTACGCCGGCGCAGACCCTCTTCTACGACGATTTCTGCGGCGGAGAGCCGACGGACATCGCGGTCGACGAGATGCTGCGCGCCATCCGCAAGTTCGGCTTCGATCGCCTGATCGCGATCGGCGGCGGCTCCATCCTGGACTGCGCGAAGGTGCTCGCGCTGGATTCGGATGAGAATGTCGCGGGCCTCTTTGCAGCCGGCGTGCAGCCGGGGCGCAAGGCGGGCCTTCTCCTGATCCCGACGACCTGCGGCACGGGCTGCGAGGTGACCTGCGTCTCGGTGTTCGACTTCCCGTCGATCGGCAGCAAGATCGGCAAGGGTTTCGATGCGGGGTTTGCCGACCATGCCATCCTGATCGACGAACTCCTGTCGAAGATCCCCTACCATGTGTTCGCCACCTCGTCGGCCGATGCCCTCGTCCATGCGCTGGAGATCTACCTGGCGCCACGGGCGAACGCCTATACGGACATGTTCTGCATGGCGGCCATCCGGTCCATCCTGCAGGGCTACATGCGCATCGTCGCGCATGGGCGGGAGGTGATCCAGCAGGATGCCAAGGCCTACCTGACGGCGAGCAACATGGCCGGCATTGCCCTTGCAAACGTCCTGGCGGGCGGCGTCCATGCGATCGCGATGCATTTCGGCAGCGCGCATCATGTGCCGCACGGCGAGGCGACGCGGCTGTTCCTGCCGCCGGTCTTCAAGATCTACTACGAGAAGGCGCCGGACGGGAAGATCGCCGACATCGCCCGATTGATCGGGGAGGTGGTCG
>CAMLOC010000061.1 GCA_946481465.1 uncultured Shinella sp.
GAAGGTCTTCAGCTTCGGTCCGAAATAGCGGAAGAGGAGGGCAAAAGCCTGACGGTCTCGATCCTGCGCAACCTGTCGCATCATTTCGACAAGCGCATCGGGCGAAGGCGTCTGTTGTTTGTCCCTTGAACTCACCACAGCAAGGCGCCGGCCGGTCTGGAGACCGGGTTTGTGATTACTCTCAACGGGGTTCGAAGCTTCATTCATGCATCCTTATACGCGGTGCTCTCCGAAGCGGATCACACTACGCGATATCGTCCTTCGCAGTGATCCGTCAAAAGTGTCTGCCCGTAAAGGATACAGATAGTTGTCCAAAGTTCGAAAGCCGCAAAAGGATCGTCATGCGCCATTTTCCTCAATCGGATCGGCCACTCAAAATCGCGGTTGTCGGCACGGGCATCGCCGGCCTTTCAGCGGCATGGTTGCTTTCGAAGCGCCACGAGGTCACCGTTTTCGAGGCGGACGATCGCGTTGGCGGCCATTCGCACACAGTGGATGCGGGCGGTGTTCCGGTCGACACTGGCTTCATCGTCTATAACGAAGTGAGCTATCCTAACCTCACTGCGCTGTTTACGCATCTCGACGTCCCGACCAAGGCGTCGGAAATGTCCTTCGCCGTCTCGATGGACGGTGGGAAGCTGGAATATGCCGGTACGAATCTCGCCGGTCTTTTCGCCCAGCGCAGCAACCTTGCCAGCCCGCGCTTCTGGTCGATGCTGCGAGACCTCGTGCGTTTCTACCGTGAGGCGCCAAACGGCGTGCGCGATCTCGATCCTTCCGCTAGCCTCAACGACTATCTCGATAGCGCCGGCTTCGGACGGGCGTTTCGCGAAGACCACCTCTATCCAATGGCGGCCGCGATCTGGTCGACACCGGCACTTGAGATCGGGAATTATCCGGCGCTTTCCTTCGTGCGCTTCTGCGAGAACCACGGCTTGCTGAAATTCGTGCGCCGGCCAATCTGGCGAACGGTCGATGGCGGCAGCCGTGCCTATGTCGAGCGGCTGACAGCGTCGTTCCGCGACAGGATCCGGACCGGTACGCCGGTAAGGGCAATCCGACGCGTCAACGGTGCGGTGGAGATTTCCGCGGGCGGCGCGGAGGCCGAATGGTTCGATCATGTCGTGATCAGCGCCCATGCCGACCAGGCGCTGGGGATGCTTGCCGATCGCTCACCACGCGAAGCCGAACTCTTGAGCACGTTCACCTACGGAGATAACGAGACGGTCCTCCACCGCGATGAAACCTTGATGCCAAGCCGCAGGCGTGTCTGGGCAAGCTGGAACTACCTCGCGCAATCCGGACGTGACCGCACGGCAGTGCGCAAGCCCTGCGTCACTTACTGGATGAACCGGCTACAGGGGATTTCCGATTTGCGTCCCTGCTTTGTGACGCTTAGCCCCTTACATGCACCCGCCGAAGACAAGGTGATCTGGCGCGGACTTTACCAGCATCCTCTCTTCAACGCCGCGACGCTTGCCGCGCAAAAGCAACTATGGTCGCTTCAGGGTGAGACCAATACGTGGTTCTGCGGATCCTATTTCGGTTCCGGCTTCCACGAGGATGCCATTCAGGCGGGTCTGGCCGTTGGCGAAACCTTGGGAGGAAATATGCGGCCATGGTCCGTCCAGGGCGAATCCGATCGAATATTCCGAACCCTGCAGGGCGCTTGATTGCGTGCGCCTTCAGGTTCTTCTGCAATTCTCGATGCTTCCTGCCCACCAGTCTGATACCACGTCCCCAGAGTAAAAGGATCTTCCCTCGCGCAGGTCCTGCGACGATCCGCTTTCTGTGATGGGAACACATGGGACACAGTGAAAGGCGGTTTGCGCTTCGGGATCGAACCCGAGCCAACCATGAGAAGCTCGACGCCGCGATCGGCGCATTTGACAACCTTGCGGCGTATCGGCGCTATGTGACTTTTCTCGGCAGATTTCGCTTCGCGATGGATCGGGTCTTGCACGATGTCGTCTGGCCACGGGATTGGTCCTGGCGTCCGACCGCCGTGTCCGATTCGATCGCGCAGGACGCGAAAGATCTGGGGCTCCGGGTAACACCGAGCGAAACGTCGATTGTGCTGTTTGAAAATCAAAGCGGTTTGTTGGGTGCGGTCTATGTTCTCGAGGGATCAACTCTCGGCGCGCGCGTTCTGAGATTCCGAGCCGCCGCGCTTGGAATGACCGATGGTTTCGGTGCACGGCACTTGGCGGTCATGACGTGCGACATGTCGTGCTGGCAGTCCTTTCTTCGTCAACTGGAAGATGTTGAAGACTTCGACATCGAATGCGCCGCCCAGGCCGCGAATGCTGTCTTCGATCTCGCCTTGCGATGTGTCGAGACCGGCGGGCTACCGTCTCCTGACTTCAAAGCGAGCGCCGATTAGCCATCGATTACACGCCGAACCTTCTCGGCGAGCTGCTCCAGACTGAAGGGCTTTTGAAGCAGGTGGGTTCCGGCGTCCAGGATGCCGTTGTGAACGACGGCGTTTCGAGTGTAGCCGGTTGTATAAAGGACCTTCAGTTCTCCCAGTTTCTCCGACGCCAGGGTGGCGAGTTCACGGCCCGTCATCTCAGGCATGACAATATCCGTAAAAAGGAGCGCCGGCTTCAGGCCTTCTCGCAACAGGGCGAGCGCTGCCGCGCCGCTAGCGGCTTCCGCCACCGTATAACCGAGTTCGCGCAGTGCCTCGACGGAGAAATTGCGCACCCGCTCGTCATCCTCCACCACCAATACGAGTTCGCCACGGACGCCGCGCGCAGGGTCAGCATTCTGCGGCGAACCCTCTCTGGCTTCCGTCTCGCCGTAGTGACGGGGAAGGTAAAGTTTTACGGTGGTTCCGTGGCCTGGTTCGGAATAAATCTTCACGTGTCCGCCGGACTGGCGCACGAAGCCAAAGACCTGGCTTAGGCCGAGGCCGGACCCCTTGCCGACCTCCTTCGTCGTGAAGAAGGGATCGAAGGCCTTTGCGAGAGTGTCGCCGCTCATTCCCGTGCCGGTGTCGGTGACCGCAATCATCACATATTGGCCGGGCGACATCGTGTGTTCTTGGGCATAGTCCTCGGAGACGAATGTGTTGGCCGTTTCGACGGTGAGCCGGCCGCCGTTGGGCATCGCATCCCGGCCGTTGACCGCTAGATTGAGGACCGCGTTCTCAAGTTGGCTGACATCGGCATTTATGCGCCATAGCCCCGCGGCCAGCACGGTCTCGACCTGAACCTGCTCGCCGAGCGCCCTTGTCAGCAACTCGCGCATGCCGGCGACCATGCGGTTCGGTTCGATGATTTCGGGCTGGAGTGGCTGACGACGGGAAAACGCGAGCAGACGTTGGGTGAGAGCGGCTGCCCGGTTTGCGCCGTCCTTGGCGGCGTCGATATAACGGGCAAGATCGGTTTCGCCGCGCGCCAGGCGCCTTTCGAGGAGGTTCATGGCCCCTAAAATGACAGCAAGCATATTGTTGAAGTCGTGCGCGACGCCGCCTGTGAGTTGCCCGACCGCCTCCATCTTTTGCGCCTGTCGCAACTGTGCTTCGGCCTCCAAGAGTTTGACCGTGCGCTCCCGCACTTCTTTTTCAAGCTCTTCCCGCGATCGCGCGAGGACCTCACGCGCGTCGACAATGTCCTGAATGTCCGTGCAAGTACCGAACCAGCGGGTGATTGCACCATCCTCATTGCGCACAGGCTGCGCGCGGCCCAGCACCCAGCGGTACTTTCCGCTTCGATGACGGAGCCGATATTCGATGTGGTAGGGCTCTCCGGTCTGCAGGCAATGCCGCCAGACGGTCCAGGCGCGGTCCTGATCCTCCGGATGGAACATTCCGGCCCAGCCTTCGCCATCGGTCGAGCCTGAAGGCACGCCGGTGAAATCGTACCAGCGCTGATTATAGTAGTCGTGATATCCATCCGGGGTCGTCGACCAAATCATCTGGTCGATGGAGTTCGTGATCGCCCGGAAGCGCTCCTCGCTGTCGCGAAGCGCGGCCTCGGCATTCTTTCGGTCGGTTATATCGAAACTGATGCCGGGGAAGCGCAGGGGCGTTCCGTCGGGCGCTAGCGTCGGCCGTCCCTCGGCGATGACCCATTTGTGCGCACCGTTCGGCTGTACGAGACGGTATTCCTGGGAGAAGACACCGCCGCCCTTCAAGGTCGCCGCGATCGCCTTTTCCACGTAAGGAAGGTCGTCCGGATGAATGGCGTTGAAGAAATCGGCGATTGATGCGCCGGCGCTCGCCTCTTCGCGCGGGACGCCGTAAAGCTTCGCGAAGCGCGCATCGGCAATGACCCGATTGTTGGGAACATCCCAGTCCCAGGTGCCTACCGTATCCGATGCGCCCAGAGCATATTCCAGCCGCTCCTCGCTGGCACGCAATGCGCGCTCGGCCGACAGGCGCGCCGTCGTCTCGTTGCCCTGGTTGAATATGCCGAGGACCTTACCGTTCTGCCCGAAGATTGGCGCGAAGCTGTAATCCCAATGGGTCTGCTGTGTACGGCCGCCGCGCTGCATGGGCAGCATTTGATCGGTGACCGAAAATCCCTGGGCGGTCTGCAGCACGGCGAGCAGCTGGGGCTCGATCACGTGCCAGATGTCGGCCCATACCTCACGGGCCGGACGCCCCAGCGCCCAGGGATGTTTTTCCCCGGCAATCGGCGCCCAGGCGTCGTTGTAGAGGAGACGGAGATCGTTGCCCCAGTAGAGGGCCGTCGGAAGCGTCGTATTGAGGCACAGGCTCAACGCCATCCGCAGTTCCTGCGGCCAGTCGGCTTCGGCACCGAAGGGCGTTTTCTCCCAGTCGATCCCCCGGATGCGCTGGTTCATCTCGCTGATTACGTTCGGAATAAAAGTCATCTTGCCGTTTCTCGAGGTATCGCGAGCTTATATGGGGAGGTCGGAAAAATTTGAAAGCGCGGTAACCCTGTGAAATTTTTAAAAAAATGGGAAGGGACATAAGAGGGGTAATGCTGTCCCAGACAGGCCAACGGCTGTGCCTCGATGCTAGGGTTACATGTGCCGGGCAGGCATGATGGCGTTTTTCGCCGTGATCTGATCATCGAGTTCGGCGATCACATCGTCCAGGCTATAGGGCTTCGCGAAGATCCGGCCCGCCGCGGGCAATGCCGCCTCTTCCAGATCGCCCCTGCCTGAAACGACAATCCGCGCCGCGTCCGGCCGGCATTTGCTGAACAGTTGCAGCAAGTCCAGGCCGCTCAGCCCCCCGGGCAGGTCGACATCCGTGACCAGGCCGTCGATTTCAGCATGCCTTGCGATGTGGCCGATGGCTTCCAGAACACCGGCGGCTGCCAGCACTCGGTAGCCTTCATCCTGCAGCGCGTCGACCAGAATGAAGCGGATGAGCGGTTCGTCCTCTACGACGAGAATGGTGGACTGACATGCGGCCATTGGTATCTCCAGTTCGCTGGTTTGCACACAACGTGTACCCCCTGGAATTTGCCGGTCCCCAAGTGCAGTTTTTGCGAACAATCTTAATAAAATGCAAAGAGGTTCTTTTCGAAGGTGGGACCTTGCATCAGCAAGGTCAGCTTCCTCTGATTTCAGACCGTTCGAATGGCGACAGGACGGAAGCCTGGCAAAGCGCCTGATCGATCCTAGATAGTAGAGGCCCAACCCTCTTCATGGTCGGTTTACACGATGCCGATTGTCACTAGGGTTGGCCTGATGGCGTGACTGGTGTGCCGGGAGAGAGGATTCGATGTCAGGGAGCCAACTTGATCTGGATGCTTGCGCACGCGAACCGATTCATGTTCCCGGTGCGATCCAGCCTCATGGATCTGTCCTTGTTCTCGATCCCGCCGATCTGAATATCCTGTGGGCATCGGCCAATTTCGAGGAGCTTATCGGCCAGACGCCGATCGGGTTCCACCCGATGATCAAGACGGCTTTGCGCTCTTGGCGGACAGCCGGAGACAGTACATATCGCGCCCGGCTGCAGAATCCGGATGTCCACATATTGGCACAGGTCCATCAGGGCCGCCTTATCGTTGAATTCGAACCCAGCGCCGCAGTCTTCCACAACGAGCTTCTCTTGCGCCTGACCGGCTTTGCGCAGCAAGTCACGGCTACCAAGGCGCTCGCCGACGCGCTTTCCGCGACTGCGCGCATGATTGCGGAGATGACCGGCTTCGACCGGGCCCTCGTCTATCGGTTCGATCCCGACTGGAACGGTCATGTCGTCGCTGAAGCCGGCAACGGCACCCTGCCTTCCTATTTCGATCTGCGTTTCCCCGCTGCCGATATTCCGGCACAGGCGCGCAACCTCTATAGCCTCAACCGCATACGCCTGATCCCCGATGCGAATTATGAACCGGTACCGCTCATTGCGTTCGGCGAGGAACGGGATGCGAGCGCCATCGACATGACATTCACGCAGCTGCGCAGCGTGTCCCCGGTCCATCTCGAATATATGCGCAACATGGGCACGCTCTCCTCCATGTCGATATCTGTCATGGTGGACGGCAGGCTCTGGGGCCTTCTGTCCTGCCACAGCCGCGATCCGCACCATGTTACAAGCGATATACGCGAGGCCTGCGATTTCGTTGTCCAGAGCCTGGCCATGCGGATAAGCGCGGACAGTCGGTCCGAGGCGGCGGCGCTTGGCGTTGAGCTTTCCCGTTTGCATTCCAAGCTCTTGACGGCGATGACACAGGCTGATCGATGGGACGAAGGCCTCGCCGGCGCGCCGACGAAGCTGCTGGAACTTACCCGGGCGGATGGGGCGGCGATCCTCTCGCAGGACACGTTTCTATCGGTCGGTGAGGCACCGGAAGAACGTGAGGTAAGGCGGCTGGTCGGCGACTTGTCGCAGGCCGGTGCGGTCACCGATTTCTACGTCACCGATTCCATGGCCGCAGAGCGGTCGAGAGGTGACGGGCCGGCCGGCGGCCCCTGCGGTGTCCTCGCCCTGCGCATCTCCGAAGTGGAAGACAGCTGGCTTGTCTGGTTCCGTCAGGAGGTGGTCAAGACCGTCACCTGGGGCGGGGATCCGCACAAGGTGGTGCGGGAGAGCGGGCGGATCCATCCTCGCAAATCGTTCGAGGCGTGGCGCGAGATGGTGCGCGGCAGGAGCGCACCGTGGCATCCGGCGGAGATCGCTGCCGCGCGCGATCTTCGTGCCTCGATCGTGGAGATCGTCCTGAAAAAGGCCGAACAATTGGCCAGGCTTGCCGCCGATCTGCAGAAGTCCAACAAGGAATTGGAAGCTTTCTCCTATTCAATCTCGCACGACCTGCGGGCGCCGTTCCGCCATATCGTCGGCTTTTCCCAGCTCCTGACGGAGCGGGAGAAGAATCTCGGCGAGCGTTCTCGCCATTATCTCCAGATGATTTCGGATTCGGCTCTGGCTGCCGGTGAACTCGTTGATGACCTCCTGACGTTTTCCCACCTGGGCCGAGCGGCAATCTCCGCGGATAGGGTGGATATGAACAAACTCGTCGCGGAGGTGCGGTTGGGACTGGCGGAGGAGACGGCGGGCCGGTCGATTTTGTGGGAGGTCGATGAATTGCCGGCCACAACGGGCGATGCAACCCTCCTGCGGCAGGTTTGGTACAATCTCATCGACAATGCAGTAAAATATACCCGGCTTCAGAAGGAAGCGCGCATTACGATATCCGCCACGCTGATGAACGACGGCGTGCTGTACCGGATCGCGGACAATGGCGTGGGCTTCGATATGGCTTACAAGTCCAAGCTGTTCGGTGTATTCCAGCGGCTGCAGCGAAGCGAGGATTTCGAGGGCACAGGCATCGGCCTCGCTCTCATCAAGCGCATCGTCGAACGACATGGCGGTAACGTGGACGCCATGGGCGCGATTGATGAGGGCGCATGCTTCACTTTTTTCCTACCGGCGCTACGTAAGGAGTGATCCGTGCCAGAATTGAGGCCTATCTTGCTCGTTGAAGACAATCCCCGGGATCTCGAACTGACGCTGACCGCGCTAGAAAAGTGCCAGATAGCCAATGATATCGTCGTTGCCCGTGACGGTGCCGAGGCGTTGGATTTTCTCTATCTCAGCGGTTCGCACGAGGGTCGCGAGCCGGGTGACCCCGCCGTGGTGCTGCTCGACCTCAAGCTGCCCAAAGTCGATGGGCTGGAGGTGCTCGAAAAAGTTAAGCGCGACGAGACCCTGCGTCACGTTCCTGTTGTGATGCTGACCTCTTCCCGTGAAGAGCAGGATCTGGTGAAAAGCTACGAACTCGGGGTCAACGCATTCGTCGTCAAACCGGTCGAGTTCAACCAGTTTTTCAAGGCGATCCAGGACCTTGGCGTCTTCTGGGCGCTTCTCAACGAGCCGCCACCGAAGTTGCGCCAGGTAGGCGACACCTGATATGGTCGGAATGCTGCGTATCCTCTTGCTGGAGGACAGCACCATCGATGCTGAACTCATTGAAGCACAACTCGAAAGTCTGGACGAGACCTTTGTCGTAACTCGCGTTGCCACGCGTGCGGCGTATCATGACGAACTGGCGCGGGAGACCTTCGACGTCATCCTGTCGGACTTCTCACTTCCCGATTTCGACGGAATGGCCGCGCTCAACGTGGCGGTTACTTTGGCTCCGGATGCGCCCTTCATCTTCGTCTCCGGCGTTCTCGGGGAGGAGGCTGCGATCGAAGCGTTCCGCAAGGGGGCGACAGATTATGTTCTCAAGCCGCGTCTGGCCCGTTTGCCTGCTGCGGTGGCGCGTGCGCTGAGCGAAGCGCGCGAGCGGTCGGAGCGGAGACGGATCGAGCAGCAGAAGGATTTGCTGGTCCGTGAACTCAGCCACCGCGTGAAAAACAATCTCGCGGTCGTGCTTTCGCTCATTCGTCGAACCGGCCGCGGTTGCAGGTCGGTCGCTGAGTTCGAGGAGAAACTCATTGCCCGCATTTCCGCGTTGGCGGATGCCCACGAGCTATTGTTCGAGGGCAACTGGGACGAGACCGAACTTCTGAGTGTTTTCCAGCGCGCGGTTCGGCCACATAACAAGGATCTGGCGCGCTTCGACATCGGACGGCACGATCTCGTTCGGCTGGACCCCAAGACCGCGCTTTCCATTGGAATGGTCTTCAACGAGCTTGTGACGAATGCCTCGAAATACGGGGCGCTGGCCAATGAGCAGGGGCGGATCTCCATAGCGTGGGTGGTCGACAAGACGAATCTGGGACGATCCGTGCGCCTCAGCTGGACGGAGCATGGCGGGCCAGCCATCAAGGCGCCGGGTGACGAAGGGTTCGGCACCCGGCTCATAAAGGCCAATATCGAATATGAGTTGGGAGGGCAGGCGAGCCTCCATTACCCGCCGGAAGGCTTCAAGGCAGAGATCGACGTGCCTATCCCCGAGAGCGAAGCGGTAAGGACCGTATCTGCCTAGGGAGTCCTGTTTCGATACTTCGCCGGCTCGGATCTAGCGCGTCTAGAAGGCCGTCTGGGGCGTTGCGGCAATCTGCTCCGCGAGCCGGGCGTGCAAAACCCTGAGGTCACAAGGTTTCGGCAGCAGCACGATGTCGGTCAGTTCTGTCCGGGTGTCAGGGAGTTCAGCATATCCAGAACAGACGACGAGGGGTGTCCCGGCCTTGGCGAGTATTTCGATAACGGGATAGGAGTAAACGCCTCTTAGATTGAGGTCGAGAACCGCCCCGTCGATGCCGGACGAAACAGCCTGCAGGGCCTGCTCGACGCTAGAAACGGGGCCGATCACCCGGGCGCCAAGTTCCGTGAAGAAATCCTCAAGGTCGAGGGCGAGGAGGGGGTCATCCTCTAGAATGAGGATGCGTTTGTTTTCCAGACTGCTATTTACCATGATACTCTCAACGTCTCTGCCAGTACGAACTAATTAGGATCGTGGAACTGCCCGTCAATGGTTCCAATAGATTGAGGCCAGTGATAGGACGTGAAGTCGCGCATCTCCTTAACAACGACGCAGCGGTCCAAGTTCTGATCGGCCCAAGTGTTTTGAATGCGCTGCGGGCGGCCGGGATTTCGGGTGGATATACGCGCCGAACGCGGACAAACTTCTGCTGTGCACTCTTGACCCAATGAGACTTTCGACCGGAGGCAGGTCCGCATTGAACCGGCACGGACATCATCGTGGCGTGTATTGGCTTCTGTCTGTAATTAGGCATGGAATAAGGACCCCGCACATGGGGTGATCGGCGTCCAAATGGGGCTCTGACGCCCTTTTGGTGACATTCAGTTTGGACCTATGACGCGGGCCTCAAGGAGATCGAGTTTTCCGCGACCGTACATCTGGCGTTTCACCAGCTTGAGCTTGGTAATCTGCCCCTC
>CAMLOC010000062.1 GCA_946481465.1 uncultured Shinella sp.
AGCACCACGCCGCCGAGGCAGCGGCCCTGGCCGTCGATATGCTTGGTGGCCGAATAGACGACGACATGCGCGCCAAGCTCCAGCGGCTTCTGGAAGAGCGGGGTCGCAAAGACGTTGTCGACGACGACCTTGGCGCCGATCTGGTTGGCGAGCTTGGCAACGCCCGCGATGTCGATGACCTCCAGCGTCGGGTTGGTCGGGCTTTCGAGGAAGAACACCTTGGTGTTCTTCTGGATCGCCTTCTCCCAGTTGGAAAGGTCGCGGCCGTCGATCAGCGTGCATTCGATGCCGTATTTCGGCGCGAGCGTCTCGACCACCCAGCGGCAGGAGCCGAAGAGGGCGCGGGCGGCGACGATATGGTCGCCGGCCTTGAGCTGGCAGAGGATCGCGGCGGCGACGGCGGCCATGCCGGAGGCGGTGGCGCGCGCATCCTCGGCGCCTTCCAGCATGCACATGCGCTTTTCGAACATGTCGTTGGTCGGGCTGCCGTAGCGGGCGTAGATGAAGCCGTCCGTCTCGCCCTTGAAACGAGCCTCTGCCGCTGCCGAGGTGTCGTAGACGAAGCCCTGCGTGAGGAAGATTGCTTCTGCGGTTTCACCATGCTGGGAGCGGGTGGTTCCGCCGTGGACGAGTTGGGTGGCCGGGCGCCAGGACTTGCTCATGTGATCGTCGCCTTCAAACAAAAAAACCGGCCGCAAAAGCAGGCCGGTTTTGAACCCGGCCTTTTTAGCTACTTGTTTTACGTGGCTGCAAGCCGGCCGGCCAAATCACCACGGGATAATCTGCTAATACTGCGCGGCCGCGCTTGCGTCAATTGGCGGCATTTGGTTTTGTGCGGGCCTTCCGGGTATTGTTCCGAAACGTGGGCACCGGTTTTCGGAAGAAACGATGCGAAAAGCGGACGGCCGGACCTTCCTGCCCGATGCGCTGACGGGACGGTATGGCGATGGGTGGTTCTGCAACACGCAGCACGGGCATTCTGGCGGACAACGCCATTCGCGGCTTGTTCGATGCCGGCAGGCTGAAGAGCGAGGCCGCGCTCGACGACGACCAGATCCAGCCGGCGAGCCTCGACCTGCGGCTCGGAGCGAAGGCCTTCCGCGTGCGCGCGAGTTTCCTTCCGGGGCCGGCGCATCTCGTCGCCGACAAGCTCGACCGCCTGCAACTGCACGTCATCGACCTCACCGAGGGCGCGGTATTGGAGACGGGCTGCGTCTACATCGTGCCGCTGATGGAAAGCCTCGACCTGCCGGCGGAGCTGGCGGCGTCGGCCAATCCGAAAAGCTCCACCGGCCGCCTTGATATCTTCACCCGCGTCATCACCGACCGCGCGCAGGAATTCGACAAGATCCCGGCCGGCTATAGCGGCCCGCTCTATCTCGAGATCTCGCCGCGCACCTTCCCCATCGTCGTGCGCCGCGGCTCGCGCCTGTCGCAGATCCGCTTCCGCAAGGGCAATGCCCTGCTCGGCGAAAGCGAACTGCTCGCCCTCCACGGCACGGACACGCTCGTCGCCAGCGAGACGCCGAACGTCTCGGGCGGCGGCATCGCACTGTCCATCGACCTCAAGGGCACCGGCCCGGACGGGCTCATCGGCTATCGCGGCAAGCACCACACCTCCGTCGTCGATGTCGATCGCAAGAACCAGCACGATATCTTCGATTTCTGGGAGCCGCTGTTCAGCCGCGGCCGCAACGAACTGATCCTCGATCCCGACGAGTTCTACATCCTCGTCTCGCGCGAGGCCGTGCACGTCCCGCCGCTCTATGCCGCCGAGATGACGCCTTTCGATCCGCTCGTCGGCGAGTTCCGCGTGCACTATGCCGGTTTCTTCGATCCCGGCTTCGGCCATGCGCCGGCCGGCGGCTCCGGCAGCCGCGCCGTTCTCGAAGTGCGCAGCCATGAAGTGCCCTTCATCCTCGAGCACGGCCAGATCGTCGGCCGCCTCGTCTACGAGCACATGCTCGGTGCGCCCGAAGGCCTCTACGGCTCCGGCCTCGGCTCCAACTACCAGGCGCAGGGCCTGAAGCTGTCGAAGCATTTCCGCGCCGGCTAGGCCTTTCCGGTAAACCGCTGCGGCTTTTGCCGGAAAGGCCATCGGTTCTAGAGGATGAAGTCGCCCTTGACGAAGACGAGGGCGTCGTCGAAGCGGATGGAGAAATCCGCCTTGCCGTCTCCGTTCACGTCGCCGAAGACGAGGGTGTCGCCGCCCTTGGCTTCGAAGCGCAATTCGCCCGCCTTCTTGTGGAAGGCCTCGGTGCCGATGAAGGTGAATGCCTGGTCGCCGCCGGATTTCGTGCTGGCGTCGATGGCCTTCAGGTCGATCCGGTCGCCGTCTTTCCGGGAGAAGTCGAGGATCGTGTCGCGTCCCGAGGCCGCGACGGTCGAATCCTTGATCGATTTGAAGACGAAGCTGTCGGCGCCGGTGCCGCCCTTGAGCCTGTCGGACCCGCCGCCGCCCGCCAGCTTGTCCTTGCCCGCGCCTCCGTAGAGCCAGTCGCTGCCGGCCCGCCCGTCGATCCTGTCATTGCCGCCGAGCCCGTGGATCGTGTCGGAAAGCTTCGAACCGCGCAGGGCATCGGCCTTCTGCGAGGGTTTGATATAGGCCGGATCGCCGTCATGGGTTCCGACCAGCCGGTCGAGATCCCGGTCGGGCGAAGCGAAGGGGATGAAGCCGTCTTCCAGCGCCAGCGCGTTGAAATCGGCGACCCGCTTGTCGCCGTTGACATAGTCGACGACGAAGACCGGCTTGCCCTTGTCGAGGAAGTCCCGCTTGAGGGTCGCGATGGTCTCCTTGTCCGGATCGAGCCGGTTGTTCTCGTCCTTGTCGCCGCGATAGTAGAGGTCTTCCACCGCGATGCCGCCGATGGCGTCGAGATAGGCCTTCTTGCGCGCGGTGTCGGAGCCGAGATCATTGAGGATCCAGGCGCCGTTCTGCGGGATCACGAAGAAATCCGGATTGGTCTCGCGCGCGTGGTCCGTCAGCGCGACGATGAAATCCACCATGCGCTGCGCCGCCTGCTTGACGGTTTTCGGGTCGCCCGCCTCGCGGTCCTTGGCCGACACTTCCGCGCCCCAGAAATAATAGCCATCGACGATATCGAGATAGGCCGCATCGAAGCCGGCCTTGACGATGGCATCGACCTCGCCGGTCTTCTTGTCGTTGAAGATGATCTTCTGCCAGTCGGAATCCCAGTAACGGACCTTGCGGCTTTCCGGCCAGTCCGGATTGACCGGGCCCAGCCAGTCCGGCGCCTTGCCGGTCAGCTTGCCCGTCGCGATGCCCGTGGTCGTCCAGTCGTCGTGCCAGTAGTCACGGAAATCCGAGGCCTCGCCGATCGAGGTATAGGAGACGACGACGGAGCGTCCGCCCATGCCGTCCTTCATGCGGGCGATCTCGTCGGCGGAAAACCGTCCGGCCTCGGTCCCGTCGCGCGACACGTCGATCACCAACAGGTCGTGTGTTGACGAGGCGAGCAGCGACGGGTCGAGGCCGCCGCCGTTCAGTCCTTGCAGTTCATAGCCCCAGTTGTCGACGGAGACGGTTCCGGTGGAGGTCTTGAACTTGATCATCATGCCCTGTCTTGCTGCAATGGTAGTCGCCGGCCACATCCTAAAGCACGTCGCGCGAAAGTGTGCAGCGGTTTTGTGACAAAGGCAGGTGAAAGATCGGGGACCGAAAGCGCGGGAGCGCGACCTTGAGGGACCGCGCCGCGTTTTCGCATGGGCCGGCCCGGGCTTCTCCGCGCCCTCGCTTGACATGCCCGGCGAACTGTTGAATGACTGCGCCGTCGCGCTGCCTTGCGGGTATGATGTAATGGTAGCCTGTCAGCTTCCCAAGCTGAACGCGCGGGTTCGATTCCCGCTACCCGCTCCAATCTCCAGGATTATCCGGCTTGCGTTCCCGCCTGTGGCTGCGCCGCCCGATGGGCTGTCTTGTTCCAGAAGAAGGGATTGTGGCGCAGTTCGCCCACCGCGCGCCAGGCGGCGACCGACAGCAGCAGCCAGTAGACGGGCGTCATCATCCAGTGCCGGCCGATGGCCGCCTGTTCGCGCTCGGTCATGCCGCCCCGCCCGAGCGCGATGAAGACGGCATAGCTGCCGAAGATGTTGACCATGTCGATGACGAAGAGGGTGAATTCGAGCGGCCCCACCAGATAGGCGGACTGGAAGAACAGCGACCAGGTGACGAGACCGAGATAGGCGAGGATCAGCGGGTGGGCGAGCGAGGAGAGGATGAGCCCGCCGATCAGCACCTGGAAGACGAGGCTGGGCCAGAGGCCCATTTCCGAGACGAGGCGCGAGGGGTGGCGCATCAGCACGAGCCAGGTCTGCAGCCAGCCCTTGAACCAGCGGGTGCGCTGGCCGAGCCAGGCGCCGCGCCCGACGGGCGCTTCCTCGTAGGTCGGCCGGGTGAGCGTGCCGCAGCGATAGCCGAGCCGGTAGAGCCGCAAACCGAGATCGGCATCCTCCGTGACATTGTAGGGATCCCATCCGCCGGCCTGCTGGAGGACGCGCGTGCGAAAATGGTTGGACGTGCCGCCGAGCGGCATGGGCAGGCGCGCGGCGGCAAGGCGCGGCAGCAGCACGCGGAAGAGCCCGGCATATTCGAGTGCGAACAGCGCGCTCAGCCAGCTTTCCCCGGCATTGGTGACGACGAGCGGCGCCTGGAGGCAGGCGACGTCCGGCGGTCCGGCTTCGAAGGTGCGCCAGGCCTCTTCCAGTTGCATCGGGTCGACGCGATCCTCGGCGTCGTAGATGACGAGGTAGTCGCCGCGTGCCGCGCCCAGCGCATAGGTGAGCGCCTTCGGCTTGGTGCGCGGCCGGCCGGGCGGCACCGCGACGATCTCGTATTGCCGGCCGAGGCGGGTGAGGGCGAGCGCATCGAGCGTTTCCTGGTCGTCCGCCTCGCAGATCAGCTTGATATCGAGGCGGGCCGGTGGCCACTCGATGCGGTTGAGGGTGTCGATGAGTTGCGGCACCACCTCCGCTTCCCGGTAGAGGGCGACGAAGATGGAATAGGTCGGCCGCGGCCGGGCCGGCGGCGGCGGCACGAGCGCCCGGCGCTCCCGACGGTATTTTGCGATGAGGGCGACGAGGCGGATCAGGACGGTGCCGAGGAAGAGCAGGCTCAGCACGATATGCAATGCCAGCGTGGCCAGCACGGGGGCGAGGGCGGCGAGCACGAGGAGGAGGGTGACGGCGACGCCGGTATAAAAGCCCTGCCGCCCGCGCAACGTGATGCGGGCGCTCGCCTCCGGCATGGTGGCGTGGAGGTCGTCCACCGTATCGCGCAGCCGCCGGCACTGGCCTGCCTGCCAGAGCGCGGTCCTCAGGGCCGAAGGCGTGGTCGCCGCCATCATGGTGCGCAGGACCGGTGAATGCGCCAGCCGCTCGCCGAGATAGGCGAGCCGTTCGGCACTCGGCACGATCGCCGTCGTCGGCGCGCGCGAGGCATGGCGCAAGCGCACCACGGTCGGATCGATGAGTTGGGTATCGGCACCGGGAAGGTCCTCGACTTCGGCCGGATCCAGCCGGTCGAGGAAGGGAATGTCGAGGATCTCGGCCAGCGCTTCATAGTAGATCTGTTCCGAGACCGAGCCGCTCGCCAGCAGTTCCGTTTCCAGCGACGTGCCGTGCTGGCTGGCGCGCACCAGCATGGTCGAGATGAGGGGCTTGGGCAGGCCGAGGCGCCGGAAGAGCCGGGCTTCCGTCATCAGGCGGGAGGGCACGGTGTCGTCGGGCAAGGGCGCCAGCGGCGCCGGCAGGACGCCGATTGCGGTGGCGAAACCGATGTCGTCGGGATATTCTGCCAGTCGCATGCAGCCCCGCAGCCGCGCAAGCGGCTACGCCTCCTTTAAACCCCAGGTTGATTGTAATGCGGCAGATGAAAATTGCACCCCTGAGAATCTACGGGCTCCTTGCCTGCTGCCTTCTGCTGGCGGCGGTGCGACCCCAGGATGCCGTGGCGCAGGAGCCCGCCTCGGTCGACCTGCCGATCCTGTTCGATACGCGCGAACGCATCGCGCGGCCGGATCTGTCCGGCATCGTGCGGCTGCGCTTCCTGACCACGGTGGATTTCCCGCCGTTCAACTTCATCGACCAGACCGGCAAGCTTGCCGGCTTCCATGTCGATCTCGTGCGGGAAATCTGCCGGGAACTGGCGCTCACCGAGAAATGCCAGATCCAGGCCGTGACCTTCCCGGAACTGGAAAAGGCGCTGGTCGACGGCAATGGCGAGGCGGTTGTCGCGGGCGTCGCCGTCACCGCGGAGCTGCGCAAGCGCTTCCTCTTTTCGCGTCCCTTCATGCGCCTGCCGGCCCGATTTGCCGTGGCGAAGAAGACGCCGCCCGCCGGCGAGCGCGCGGCGGCGCTCGACGGCAAGCGGGTCGGCGTCGTCGCGGCGAGCGCGCATGAGGCGATGCTGAAGGCCTTTTTCCCGCGCGTGCGGGCAGAGGCCTTTCCCGATCGCGCCGCCCTGCTTTCAAGCCTCAAGGAGGGCAAGGTGGATGCGGTCTTTAGCGACGGCATGCAGCTCGCGTTCTGGACGAGCGGCTCGGAATCGGCCGGTTGCTGCCGCCTGTTCGACGGCCCCTACCTGTCGGAACGTTTCCTCGGCGAGGGACTGACCGTCATGTTCCGCAAGGAGGATGCGACGATCGCGGGCGCGATCGACCATGCGCTGCTGGCGCTTTCGCGCAGCGGCCGCCTGCAGGAGATCTACCTGCGCTATTTCCCGATCAATCTCTACGGCGGCTGACGCGCTACTGGCTGGCCCAGATGATCCGGGCGATCCAGTCGACCTCGTCGATGTCGAAATTGCGGTTGGGATGTTCGGGATTGAGCGAGACGAGCTCGATCGTGCGCGGCGTCTGGCGATGCAGCACTTTTGCCATGACCTCGCCCTCGCGCGTCTTGACGACGACGCGGTCGCCGCGGCGCACCTGCGCGCCCGGCTCGACGATCAGGACGTCGCCGTCGCGGTAGAGCGGCAGCATGCTGTCGCCCTGCACCTCCAGCGCATAGACGCCGGGCTTTCGATCCGGCGAGGCGGGAAACTCCACCACGTCCCAGCCCTGGCCGGCGGGAAAGCCGCCGTCGTCGAAGAAGCCGCCGGCGCCCGCCTGGGCAAAGCCCAGCAGGGGAATGGTGCCGGCCTGCGGGGGAAAAGCGCCCTGCGGCAGGGTGACGTCGCGCGCCGGGTCGGCCAGCATGAAGAATTCGTCGATCGAGGCGCCGGTGGCGTCGAGCACCTTGGCGATCGATTCGGTCGAGGGCCAGCGCTGGCGGCCGTCGGCGCCCTGCCGCTTCGACTTGTTGAAGGACGTGGGGTCGAGCCCGGCGCGGCGGGCAAGGCCGGACGGCGAGAGCCGGTTGCGCTCGGCAAGGGCGTCGATCGCTGCCCAGATCCGGTCATGGGAGAACATGCTGAAAAACCCTGCCAAGGCAACGGACCGGCAAAGGCCGGTCCGAGTGATCGGAAGCATATCCAAGGCCGGCCGCCGAGTAAAGGAAAAAGGATTATTTTCCTGCATTCTTTCGGAGACGGCGTTTTGGTGCCGAGGAGCGCCGTGAAGTCGGCCGCCAGGCAGGGGAGCGATCGCGCGGAGGCCCTGTGCGGCCGGAGGCAGGCCGGTGGGAAAAATTTCCTTCACCCCGTGATTTTCCGCCTCTTTCGCCGGATCGAGCGGCGCGCTATCAAGGCGGAGCGCGGCGTTTCCGCGTCTTCGGGGCCTATTCCGTGCAAAAGACCGTCTCTTCCGGCATTCTGCTGACGTCCTTCGCCTATTTCATGTTCTCCTTGCAGGATGCGACCGTCAAATGGCTCGTCGCGGCCTTGCCGGTCTGGCAGATCCTGTTCGTGCGCAGCGTGACGATCTTCGTGCTCTGTCTCGCCTTCGGCCGGGGGCGGCTCCTGCAAAGCGCGCGCCGCTCGCCGGTGCTGAAACCGCTCTTCCTGCGCAGCCTTCTGCTGCTTGCGGCCTGGCTGTCCTATTATACCGCGGCGCGCGACCTCGGCCTGGCGGAACTGACCACGCTCTACTACGCCTCCCCGGTCGTCATGACGATCCTCTCGGTGCCGATCCTTGGCGAGAGGGTGCCGGGATACCGCTGGTTCGCGGTGGTGATCGGTTTCGTCGGCGTGGTCGTCGCCTGCGGTGTGGCGGCCAGGGGCCTGCAGCTTTCGCTGCCCGTCTGCCTTGCCCTGCAGGCCGCCGTCTTCTGGGCGATCTCGACGGTGCTCCTGCGCAAGACGGCGCTGCACGAGCGCACCGAGGTGCAGGTGACCATATCGAGCGGCTTCTTCGTGCTCTTCACCGCCGTCGCGCTGCCTTTCGTCTGGCAGCCGGTCGCGCTGCCCGACCTGGCGTTGATGGCGGGAACGGGGGTGATTGCCGGCATCGGGCAGTTCGCGCTGTTCGAGGGCATGCGCCGGGCGCCGGTTTCCGTGCTTGCCCCCTTCGAATATACCTCGCTCGTCTGGGCTTTCGCGCTCGGTTATCTCATCTGGAGCGACGTGCCGGGCTCAAATGTCTTCGTCGGCGCCGCGCTGATCTTCTCCGCCGGCATGGTCATCATTGCCAGCGAACGGCTCGGCGGGCGTTTCCGGGCCCGGATTTGACCCGTTAAGTGACGACATAACCAAAAGAATTCGGTTTTCGTCGCGTTGGTTGGTTGCAAGCGGTCATGACAACGATATTGTCGCCGTCCTGTGGGCAAGCTGAACCAGGGGGTGATATGCCGATTTCGAACGCCGCCTTCGTGCGCTCGACGGTTGTTCTGTTGATTGCGGGCATGCTGGCTTTGCTCGGCATCGTCGGCACGTCGCTTTGGCTCGTCAACAAGGTCCAGGATTATTTCACCGGCTTCATCGAGGTGCGCGAGGCGCGCAGCGCCGCCGCCGACCTGCTGTCGCTCCTCAAGGACGCGGAAACCGGCCAGCGGGGTTTCATCATAACGGGCGACAGCGCGTTTCGCGGCCCCTATGACGCCGCGCTACAGGGTGTCGCCGAACAGGAGAAGGTCTTCCTCGAGAAGACGATGCGCCTGCCCGAATATGCCGAGCGGGCAACGCGGGTCGGCACGCTCGTCGAGCAGAAGCTGGCCGAGCTGGCCGGGACCGTCGCCCTCATGGAGCAGGGCCGCCAGGCCGAGGCGGTCGAGGAGGTCAAGACCGACCGCGGGCGCGTCATCATGGACGCGCTGCGCGGCGAGGTCGGCTCCATCCTCGACGATGCGGACCGGCACCTGGACGAGAGCGTCGTCGATACGCTCCGGTCCGCCGGCGCGCTGCAATGGACGACGGTGATCGGCGCCATCGCCATCATCGGCGTGCTCGGCGGCGCGGCGGTCGTCATCATGCAGTATACGCGCGACATCATCGTCGCCCGCCGCGAGGTCGAGACGCTGAACGCCACGCTGGAAAAGCGGGTGGACGAGCGCACGGAGGAGCTGATCCGCGCCAACCAGGAGGTGCAGCGCTTCGCCTATATCGTGACGCACGACCTGCGCGCGCCGCTCGTCAACATCATGGGCTTCACCAGCGAGCTGCAGGCCTCGCTCGCCTCCATCCAGGGCTATGTGCTGGCCGACGGCAAGGCGCCGAGCGAGGGCGACATTCTCGAGGCGCGCCGTGCGGCTTCGGAGGACCTGCCCGAGGCGATCGGCTTCATCCGCTCCTCCACCAAGAAGATGGACGGCCTCATCAACGCCATCCTGAAGATCTCGCGCGACGGGCGGCGGGAGCTGCGCATCGAGCGCGTGGACGTCAAGGCGCTCGTCGAGACGAGCGCGGCGGCCGTGGGGCATCAGGTCAGCGAATCCGACGGCGAAGTCGCCATCGACGACGCGCTCCCGACCGTCATTTCCGACCGGCTGTCGCTGGAGCAGGTGTTCGGCAATCTCTTCGACAATGCGATCAAATACCAGTCGCCGGATCGGCCGCTGCGTATCTCCGTTACCGCCAGAAACGGCGGCCGCGCCGGCTTCGTCATAGAATTCACCGACAATGGCCGCGGCATCGCGCCGGAGGACCACGAGCGGGTCTTCGAACTGTTCCGCCGCTCCGGCGCCCAGGACAGACCCGGCGAAGGCATCGGCCTTGCGCATGTGCGTTCACTGATGCGCAATCTCGGCGGTGATATCGTCGTGCGATCCGAACTCGGGCAGGGGACGACCTTTGTGCTCCGTCTTCCGCCCGATCTCAGCAAAGTAGTCAGGAGTATGCAGGCATGAACGGACTGGGCAAGGAAGTCACCATCGTCATGATCGA
>CAMLOC010000063.1 GCA_946481465.1 uncultured Shinella sp.
ATCCTCCAGTGTGCTGAAATAGCCGAAGCCGGATTGAAACACGCGATCTTCCAGCGAAACGGCGACGTCGATATCCGATTCCGGGCCATCGTCACCGCGCGCAACCGAGCCGAACAGCGACATGTGCGTAATGCCGACAGCTTCGAATTCGCTCCGGTGTTCCAGAAGCTTCGCGATGATCTCGTCCCTGGTCATGGCAAAATTCTACCACGACGCGAGAAGGCCGTCGAGTTGGGGGCTTAGGCTCCGTCGAGCGGTTCCGTGCCCTGTGGCTTGCCGGCGCGGTCGAGGCGGATCTTCTCGATGCGGTTCTCGGCGGCCGAGAGCAGCGTCTCGCAATGCTTCTTCAGCGCCTCGCCGCGCTCGTAGATCTCGATGGAGCGGTCGAGCGGCACGTCGCCGCGCTCGAGGGCGGCGACGATCTTCTCCAGTTCCTCCACGGCCTGTTCGAAGGAGAGGGCGGAGACGTCGGGGGTGGCGGCGGTGTTCATGGTCAGCCTCTCATCAGGCGGTAGATATGGGTGGCGGCGGATTCGGCGAGGCCCGTGAGGTCGTAGCCGCCTTCCAGCAGGCTGACCACCCGGTTGTTCGCCGATTTCTCGGAAAGTTCCATCAGCTTGGCGGTCGCCCAGTCGAAATCGTCGGCGACGAGGTTGATCTGCGCCAGGGGATCGCGGTGGTGGGCGTCGAAGCCGGCGGAGATGATGATGACGTCCGGCCGGAAATCGGCGACGCGCGGCAGAACGCGCGAGCGGAAGGCGTCGCGGAAATGGTCGCTGCCGTCGTTCATCGAGAGCGGCGCGTTGACGATGTTGCCGGCGCCGGTCTCGTCCTTGGCGCCGCTGCCGGGATAAAGCGGCATCTGGTGCGTCGAGCAGAACAGCACGGAGGGATCGTCGTAGAAGATGTCCTGCGTGCCGTTGCCGTGGTGCACGTCCCAGTCGACGATGGCGATGCGCTCGGCGCCGTGCGCCTTCTGCGCATGGCGGGCGGCGATGGCGGCGTTGTTGAAGAAGCAGAAGCCCATCGCCCTGTCGCGCTCGGCATGGTGGCCGGGCGGGCGCGCCGCGACGAAGGCATTGTCCGCCTTGCCGGTGAAGACCGCGTCGATCGCCGCGATGGCGCCGCCGATGCCGGTCAGCGCGGCCTGCAGCGTCGCGGGGCTGGCATAGGTGTCGGCCTCGACCTGGCTGGTCTCCTCCTCCGGCATGGCGGACATGACGGCGGTAAGGTGGCGCTCGGGATGGGCGAGCAGCACGAAATCCTCGTTTGCCTGCGGCGCCGTCTCGCGCAGGAGCGGCGAGAAGCGCTCGTGCTCCAGCGCGAGGTTGATCGCCCGGATGCGGTCAGACCGCTCCGGGTGGCCCTCCGGCGTATGGTGCTCGAGGAAGATCGGGTTCTCGAAGAGACACGTCGTCATGGCCGGAAGCTACCCATTGCGGTTTGTAAGGTCCACGGGAAATGGGCCGTGTCCACGGCTTTTCAACCGTCAGGGGGCGAGAAGCAGTTTTCCCGCGCGCGCCGGATCGTCCTGCCGGGCGAGCGCGGCGGGAAGGTCGGAAAGCGGAAAGACGCCGTCGACGGCCGAGGCCAGAAATCCGGCGCGGATACCGGCAAAGCTGCGCTGGAAGGCCGCCTCGATCGCCGCGCGCGGTGCCGAATGCACCCAGTTGCGCAGCCAGAGGAAGGAGAAGGCCACCGTCTCGCGCCGGCTCGCCACCAGCGCAGGGTCGAGCTGCGCCCCGCTCAGCGCGCCGTACTGGATGAAGGCGCCGCCGTCGCGGACCTGCCGGAACAGCGCATTGCCGGGCTCGCCGCCGACCGCGTCGAGCACCGCGTCGAGCGGCGGGGCGGCATTCGGCACGATCTCGCCGGCGAACGTCTCCGCCAGCCGCGCCGCGCTCGCCGCGCTGCGCACGAGGGCGACGGGCCGAAAGCCGGCCTCGGTGAGCAGCACCAGCAGCATGCGCCCGATGGCTGAGGCCGCGGCCGTGACGCCGACGCGCTGGCCTTCTGCCGCGCCGAAATGCGCGCGGGCGGCCTCGACCAGCTGGAAGGCTGTCAGCGGGTTCACATAGGCCATGGCGGCGGCTTCGTCGGAAAGGTCGTCCGGCACGGCAAAGCACCGGTCGGCCGGGCGCAGGAGAAAGGGTTGCCACAGCCCGCTCGCGCCGATGGGCAGAACGCGCTGGCCGACGGAAAGCCCGGTGACGCCCGCGCCGAGCGCGGCGATCTCCCCGACGCCCTCGAAGCCGGGCACGAAGGGCAGGACCGTGCGGCTGCGGTAGGCGCCGGTGACGGGGATGAGGTCGGACGGGTTGATCGCCGCGCGGCGGATGCGGATCTCGACCTCGCCGGGGCCGGGCGCGATGCGCTCGGCTTGCTCCAGGCCGATCACTTGCCGGGGATCGCCGAACGCTCTAACAACGGCACGAAGCATGGTTTACCCCGGGGCAGGACGTGGAACAGGCGGCAGACATCACGGTCAGCGAGGTCCGGATACCCTTCCGCGATATAGACATGCACGGCCACATGCACAATGCCGCCTACTATGCCCATGCCGAGGCGGCCGTCGCCGGGCTCTGGCGGCACCGGCCGCAAGGCGCGGCCGATCCGGTCTATTTCGTGCGCAAGTCCGCCTGCACCTTCCATCGCGGCCTGAGGCTCGACGACCTTGCCCGCCTGAAGGTGTCCGTCACCCGCATCGGCGCGACCTCGCTGAGCTTTGCCGTGGTCATTTCCGCCGAGGGTGCGCCGGTCGCCGACCTGGAGATCGTCTGGGTCGCCGTCGATCCGACAAGCCGCCAGCCCGTCAACGTGCCGCAGCCGGTGCGCGACTGGCTGAAGCCGTTCCTCGCCTGACCGTCCCTCACAATTTCCGGAAAAGCGTCGCGATCCCCATGCCGCCGCCGATGCCCATCATGGCGAGCGCCTCCGCGCCCGCCTCGGCCTCGCGCATCTGCGCGAACAGCCGCGTGACGAGGATGGCGCCGGAAGCGCCGTAGGGATGGCCGAGCGCCAGCGCGCCGCCGTCGCGGTTGACGGCGGCGGGATCGATGCCGAGCGCATCGAGGCTGGCGAGAACCTGCGCGGCGAAGGCCTCGTTGAATTCGATGAAGGGAACGTTTGCGGCGTCAAGGCCGGGATGGCGCGCGGCGAGTTTCCGCATGGCCGGCACGGGGCCGAGGCCGAGCAGGTTCGGATCGACGCCGCAAACCGCGCTGTCGACGATCTCCAGCAGCACCGTCAGCCCCAGCCCTTGCGCTTCGGCGCGCGAGGTGACGAGTACGACGGCGGCGCCGTCATTGACCGGGCAGGCATTGCCGGCCGTCACGGTGCCGTCCGGGCGGAAGACGGGTTTCAGCGCGGCGAGCTTTTCCAGCGCGGTGTTTTCGCGCGGGCATTCGTCGTGAAGGACGGGGCCGGCGGGCGTGTCGAGCGGCACGATCTCGCCCGTAAAGCGCCCGGCCTTCCGCGCCGCCACGGCGCGGCGATGGCTTTCGAGCGCGAAGCGGTCCTGCCGCTCCCGGCCTATTGCGGCATGGGCGGCGACGTTCTCGGCGGCGATGCCCATGTCCGGGTCGCCGATGAAGTCCGGCGCCATGCGGGCGCGGCGAAGCGGTTCCGGCGCGGCGCCCGGCATTATCGGCGGGCGGAAGCGCAGATGGGCGCGGCTGCTGCTCTCGGTGCCGCCGGCAAGGTAGAAGCGCCCGGCGCCCGCCTGCACCAGCCGCGCGGCCAGCGTGATTGCCTCCAGCCCCGAGCCGCATTGCCGGTCGACGGTCATGCCGGGCACGCCGACGGGCAGGCCCGCTTCCAGCGCGGCGAGGCGCGCGAGATTGCCGGCGCTGTTGGCGGCGTTGCCGAGGATCACGTCGTCGACGGCATCCGGCGCAAGCCCGGTCTCGTCGAGGATCTTCCGGATGAGCGGTACGGCGAGGCTCGCCGGCTCGACGGCCGAAAGCGTGCCGCCGATGCGGCCGACCGGCGTGCGAAAGGCCGCGGCGACGACGGGGATGCGGTCAGAGGAAACGGCGGAGCGCATCGCTCTCCTCCGCCACCCATTGCCGCACGGTCTTCGCCGCCACCTTGCCGGAGGGCGTCACCGGCAGGGCGCGGCACAGCCAGATGCGGCGCGGCTGCTTGTAGCGCGGCAGGAATTCCGACAGCGCCGCGGTGAGGGCCAGCGGCGTCAGGCCCGGCCGCTCCGGCTCGATCACCGCCACGAGTTCGGTGCCGAGATCGGCATGGTCGAGGCCGAAGACATGGGCGGCGCGCACGAGGCAGGTGTCGCAGAGCGCCATCTCCACTTCCGAAGGATAGATGTTGTTGCCGCCCGAAAGCACCATGCCGCCGGCGCGGCCGAGGAGGTGCAGCGTGCCGTCCGCGTCCAGGAAGCCGAGGTCGCCGACCGTCGCGAGCGCTCCGAAGCGGGCAAGCCCGGCCCCGTCGCCCTCTCCAAGGTAGCCGGTCGCGACCAGCGGGCTCTCGACGAAGACCGTGCCCGTCTCGCCCGCCGGCAGCGGCCCGCCGGCATCGTCGAGAACGGTAATCGAGACGCCCGGAAAGGCCTTGCCGACCGCCGTGGCGGAGGCTGGATCGCCCGGGGCGGTGACGGTGACGAAGCCGAGTTCGGACGCGCCGTAATATTCGCGCAGCGCCGCCCCGGGGAAATGCGCCGCGCACAGCGCATGGTCGGCCGCCGTCAGCTTCGCGCCGGCAATCGTGATGGCCGCAACGCCGGCCGTCGCCCCGTCGGCGCAGATCCGCCGCAGCATGGTCGGCACCAGGACGAGGCGGCGGATCGCATGCGCCCGGATGGTCGTGAGCGCCGCGTCCGGGTCGAAATGCAGGGCGGAATGGAAGGCGCCGCCGGCCAGCAGCGTCTCGGTCATCGCATAGAGCGCGAGGCCATGGGCGAGGGGGCCGGGGGCATAGGTGCTCGCCGTCCCGTCGATGCCGAAGAACGGCGCACCCGCGGCAAGGCTGACGCGCCAGGAGCGCCGGTCGCGGAGGATCGGCTTCGGATCGGCGGTGGTGCCGGAGGTGAACACGATGAGGAACGGATCGTCCGCCGCGCCCTCCGGCAGGGGCGGGGCGTCCGGCGCGGCGCCTTCGGAAATCACCCGTCGCGCATCACCGCGCCGGCTCTGGATGGCGAGGTCCGCGCCGCGGGCCGTGACGAGGAGGTCGGGATCTATTGTCCGGATCAGGCGCTCGCGCATCGTCTCCGGCAGGTGCGGATCGATCAGCGCGGCGCAATTGGCGCCGGCCGTCGCGGCGGCGAAGGCGGCGGGGAAGAGCGCATGGTTGCCGGTCGCAATGGCGACCAGCCGGCTTTTCGGCCCGATGGGGCTGCGGCCCTGCGGGACGAGGTCGCCGAAAGCGGCATGGAACCGGCGGGCCGTCGCCGCGAGCGCGGCGTAGGAAAGGACCCGGTCCTCCAGGTGGAAGGCCGGGTTCGCGGGGCGTTCGGCGGCGTGCCGTTCGAGGGCGCCGGAAAGCGGCATCGGCTCAGGCGCGCTGCGGCAGCAGCGGATAGCCGGCAAGCACCGCGCGGCCGGCCAGCATGGCGATGAAGGCCTTGATGAGGTCGCCGGGCATGAAGACGAGGGAGGCGAGCGTCGTCTCGAAGAAGGCCTTGCCGCTCATATAGGCGAGCCACGGAATGCCGAAGAGGTAGACGACCAGGATGCCGCCGACGACCGCGGCGCCAAGGAAGGTAAGGAACTGGGCCAGCTCGGCCTGGTCCTCCTTCACGAAGCGCTGGGCGATCAGGCCGCAGACATAGGCGCCGGGAACGAAGCCGATGAGATAGCCGGCGGCCGGGCCGGCGAAGACCGCAAGGCCGCCGCGCCCGCCCGACAGGACCGGCAGGCCGATGGCCACGAGCAGCAGCACGAGCAGCACGGCGGCCGCGCCGCGCCTTGCGCCGAGAATGCAGCCGGCCAGCATGACGCCGAGCGACTGCGCGGTGATCGGCACCGGAATGAAGCCGAGCGTGACGGGCGGCAGCAGGCCCAGCACCACGATGATCGCGGCGAAGAGGGCGACGAGGACGATGTCTCTGGTGGTCATGTCGGGTTCCCCGGTGGACAAAATTGGGTCGAATGCTTAGTGCCGCCGAAAGCCGCGCGCGTCAATCGCCATGGCGATCGTATCGGCATCCTTCAGCGTCAGGATGATGAGCGGCACGAGCGTGGTCAACGGCCGCACCGGCAGGCCGCGCGCCCGGTGGGCGTCGGCTATCTCGCCGTAGCGCGCGAAGATCTCCGGCACGAAGCGGATGACGAGGCCGACGGCAAGGCTCACATCGGCCGCGCGCACGAAGCCGAATCGCTCGAGCGGCGTCAGGAGCCGGGTGATCTCGTCCATGAAGGCGGAGATTGCGGTCGTGGCGGTGACGGCGGCGGCGATGAGAACCAGCGCGCCGAGCCGGCAGAAGACGACCAGCGCCTCATGCAGCGAGTGGAAGGCATAGTTCGCGGCCGCCACGAGCAGCACGGTGAAAAGCACGAAGCGCACGCGCCGGAAGGCCTCGCCGGGGCCGATGCCGGTCGAAAGATAAAGGACGGCGGAAAGCCCGAGCGCCGGCACGAGGATGCGCAGGTCCGAAACGAGGAAGAGCCCGATCGCGGCGGTAAAGAGCAGGACCAGCTTGCCGCGCACGGGCATCCGGTGCAGCGGCGAGGAGCCCTCGATGTCGAGCCCGTTCAGCATGCCGCGATCTCCCGGTAGGCGCCAATCGCCTCCGCCGGCCGGCCGTCGGCCGCAAGCCGGCCCTCGTGGAACACCAGCACCCGGTCGAAGCCGTCGAGCAGCGCCAGGTCGTGCGTGATGACGAGCACCTGCTCGGTGAGGTCCGCCACCGTGCGCTCGATCAGCGCGCGGTTCTTCAGGTCGAGCTGGTTGGTCGGCTCGTCGAGGATCAGGAGGTCCGGGCCGGTGACGAGCACGCTGGCGATCGCGCCGAGCTGCGTCTCGCCGCCGGAAAGCTCGTGCACGCGCCGTCGCGCCAGGTGCGAAATGTTGAAGCGGGCGAGCACCGCTTCGGTCCGCTCGGCGATCTCCGCCTTGCCGAAGCCGCGGTTCTTCAGGCCGAAGGCGATGTCCTCGGAAAGGACCGGCAGGATCATCTGGTGCTGCGGGTTCTGGAAGATGAAGCCGGTTTTCCCGCGCGCGGCGGCCTCGTCCTTCACGGTGTCCAGCCCGTCGACCGTCACCGTGCCGCCCGTCGGCTTGACGAGCCCATTGATCAGCCGCGCCATGGTGGTCTTGCCCGAGCCGTTGAGCCCGACCACGCCGATGCGCCGTTCGCTCAGCGCAAGCGTCAGCGGGTGCAGCGCGGCGCGTCCGGCATAGGTCACCGTGGCGGCGGAGAAGACGATATCCAAAAGCGGGATCCCGTTTCGTGATGGTGGGGGAGCTATAGGCAATTCTACCGCATGTGCGAAGAGGTTTTCACAGGGAATTCAACTTTGCCGCTCTTCCTTCTCCCCGGCGGGGATAAGGTGGCCCGAAGGGTTGGATGAGGGGGTAATACGGGTGAATTCGTTGGCTTTTTCTTCCCTTCGGCATCCCCCTCATCCGCCTGCCGGCACCTTCTCCCCGCCGGGGAGAAGGGGGAAGAGGCAAGGGTTTCCGTCCCTATGCGATTGCGCTTGCCGGAAACGGGTGGAACAAACCGGGAATATGTGCCTATCATCACTCATGACGATTCTTCTCTCCAACGCCGAGGCCCGGCGTATCTTCCTCGCCCGGCAGGGGCTCAGCGCGCCGCCCGGGCGGTTGCTCGGCAAGGCGGACCTGCTGGCCCTCATCCACGATATCGGCTTCGTGCAGGTCGACAGCATCGCCACGGTGGAGCGGGCGCATCACCAGATCCTGTTCTCGCGCAACCAGACCTACAAGCGCGAGCACCTGGCGGCGCTGCTGGAGGAGGACGGCGAACTCTTCGAGCACTGGACGCACGACGCCTCCATCATCCCGAGCGCCTTCTTCCGCTACTGGAAGCACCGGTTTCGCCGCAAGGAGGCCTCGATCGCCGAGCGCTGGCGCAAGTGGCAGGGGGAGGGCTTCGACAAGGCCTTCGACGAGACCTATGCGCGCATCGCCTCCGGCGGGCCGGTGCTGTCGCGCGACCTGAAGGCCGACGACCACAAGTCGGGCGGCTGGTGGAACTGGCATCCGAACAAGACGGCGCTGGAATATCTCTGGCACACCGGCAAGCTGGCGATCGCCCGGCGCGAGAATTTCCAGAAGGTCTACGATCTTGCCGAGCGGGTGGTGCCGCCCCACCATCACGAGCCCGCCGTCGAGCACGATGCCTTCGTCGACTGGGCCTGCCGCAGCGCGCTGGAGCGGCTGGGTTTTGCCACCCATGGCGAGATCGCCGCCTTCTGGGCGCTGATCACGCCGGAGGAGGCGAAGGCCTGGGTCGAGGCGCACCGCGCGGAACTGCGCCCCGTCCTGATCGCGCCTTCTGACGGCGGCAAGCCGCGCGCCTCGCACGCCTTCGCCGGCTTCCCGGCCTGCCTCGGCGACGTTCCCGAGCCGCCCGCCCGCCTGCGCGTGCTCTCGCCCTTCGATCCGCTGATCCGCGACCGCAACCGCACCGAACGGCTGTTCGGCTATTTCTACCGCATCGAGATCTTCGTGCCGGAGCCCAAGCGGCAATACGGCTACTACGTCTTCCCGCTGCTGGAGGGCGACCGCCTCGTCGGCCGCATCGACATGAAGGCCGACCGCAAGGCCGGCACGCTCGATGTCAAGCGCCTATGGTGGGAGCCGAAGGTCCGCGCCTCCGCCGGCCGGCTGGAAAAGCTGGAGGCGGAACTGGCGCGCGTGGCGCGGTTCGCCGGGGTGGAGACGGTGCGTTATCTGGATGGGTGGCGGGGGGAGGCGGGTTGACGGCATGCACGGCAAGAGGGCCGCGTGAAGAGATTGCCCCTCACCCTAACCCTCTCCCCGCAAGCGGGGAGAGGGGACTTGCCCCACGAACGGTCATTGCTTGAGGAAATCGTCACGGCATATCCCTTCTCCCCGTTTACGGGGAGAAGGTCGCGGCAGCGGGATGAGGGGCGGGGCATACGGTTTCGCGCGGGAAACCAACGTCGCCGATCGCCCGGACCCGCTCAGCACAAATCCGTCCCGCTGATCTGGATGCCAAAGCCTTCCAGCCCGACATAGTGGCGCTCGCGCGAGGCCATCAGGCGGATCGAGGTGATGCCGAGATCCTTCAGGATCTGCGCGCCGAGGCCGATTTCCAGCCATTCACTCTCGCGCGCCTGCGCCTCGTCATGGCCTTCGCGGTCGTGCTTGCCCTTGCGGGCGGTCGAGGACTGGCCGACGCCGACGGAGCCCTCGCGCAGGTAGACGATCACGCCGCGCCCCTGTTCGGCGATGCGCTTCATGATCGAGTCGATCTGCCGTCCTGCGCCAAAAACGTCGCCGCCGACATTCTCGAGATGCAGGCGCACCGGAATGTCCACGCCGTCGCGGATGTCGCCGAAGACGACGGCGAGGTGCTGCATGGGGTCCCAGGGGAGCGTGTAGGTCAGCGCCTTCGCCTTGCCGTAGGGCGTGTCGATGTCGAAGCCGTCGACCTGCTCGATCAGGGTTTCCTTGCGCTGGCGATAGGCGATGAGGTCGGCGACGGAGACCTGCTTCAGGCCGTTCGTCTCGGCAAAGCTCGCCACCTGCGGCCCGCGCATGACGGTGCCGTCGTCGTTGACGAGTTCGCAGATCACGCCGATCGGCGGCAGGCTGGCGAGCCTGCACAGGTCGACGGCGGCCTCCGTGTGGCCGGAGCGCATGAGGACGCCGCCTTCGCGGGCGACGAGCGGGAAGATGTGGCCGGGGCGCACGAAATCCGTCGGGCCGACATTGGGATTGGCGAGGTTGCGCACGGTCAGCGTGCGGTCGTCGGCCGAGATACCCGTGGTCGTGCCGTGCTTGAAGTCGACGGAGACGGTGAAGGCGGTGGTGTGGGCCGAATCGTTTTCCGCCACCATGGCGTTGAGGTTGAGGCGCTTGGCCTCCTCGCGCGGCATGGGCGTGCAGACGATGCCCGAGGTGTGGCGCACGATGAAGGCCATCTTCTCCGGCGTGCAGTGGACCGCGGCGACGATCAGGTCGCCCTCGTTCTCGCGGCCGTCGTCGTCCATGACGACGACGATCTCGCCGCGCTCGAAGGCGCGCAGGGCTTCGACGACTCGTCTCTGATCGTATGCCATTGATCTTCCTAGATACGGCCGGTCTG
>CAMLOC010000064.1 GCA_946481465.1 uncultured Shinella sp.
TTCCAGGTCGCCGACTACGGCCTCGTCGGCGATCTCTTCGACATCCTGCCGGAACTCGAAAAGGCGCTGTGAGCCGGCTTCGGCCCGGCTTTGCGGCCAGGCCGGGTTGCCCGCGGTCACCGTGGAGAGCAACACCGTTTGCCGTCCGCATCCAACGTCCCGCCGTTCTTTCAGATGATGGGGCTTGCGCAAGAATGATGTATTAGGATGGCGATCCTGTCGCGGTGATCTGAGAGGAGCCGTCATGGTGGTCGTTCTATCGCGTGTGGCCCTGCTTGCGCTTGCGCTGTTCTGCATGACGGCCGGCCGGGCATTCGCCGAGCCGGTGTCGTTTCCCGGCCTGACGGAGCCGGTCGCCGGCAGGAAGGACGTGACCTTCGCGGACCTCGTCCGGCTCGTTGCGCCCGGGGCTGTCGAAAGTGGCGAGGGGACGATCGACGTCCGCCACATCGGCGGCGACGCATGGAGCGATCCCGGACCGGAGGCGATGAGGCTTCTGAAGCTTGCGGCCGTCCAGGCGCGCTCCGGCGGCCGGGATCGAACGGTGCTGCTTCTGGACTTCGGCCCGGCGCAGGACAGCGCCTCCGGTTTCGTCGTGCTCGCGCTCTTCGACGTCACGGGCAAGCCGAGGCTGCTCGACGCGGCCGATATCGCGTTCGACCGCTGGACAGCCTTCGCCGAACCTGTCCGGCTTCCGGTCGGGGAGGGGGACGACCTGCTCGTCACCCGGAGCACGCATTTCAATTCCAGCCAGGGCTATGCCACCACGGCCCTGATACTCCTGCGCGGCGACCGGTTCGCGCTCGTCGACACGATCTCCACCTTCGACGACAGGGCATGCGCCTTCGAGCGCACGCAGCGGCTCGGCATCCGGCAGGGGACGGGCACGCCGTTTGCCGATATCCGGGCCACGGTGAGCGAACGCACGACGGTTTCCGCAGGGCAATGCGGCGAGGCGACGGTTCCGGAACCGGGAACGCGCAACATTGCCGTGACCTACCGCTGGGACGCCGCCGGTGAGCGCTACAGTGCCGATTCGGACGCGTTCGACGTGTTGGCGCGCGAGAACGAGCGGCGTTTCTGACGGGCGGCGTACCGTCGGCCTCGCTCCGTTTCGGCAGCCCGAAACGCGGGCCTCAAAACCCGGGTCGATGCGGCTGCAATCGCAATTGCTCCAGAAAGCGGGACTGCAGCCCGCTCGGCAACCAGTTCTCGCGCATGGTGATGCCGATCGTCCGCGTGCCGAGGCGCACGTCTCCTGCGACGGGCACGCATTTCAGCAGGCCCTCCCGTTCCTCGATCGCGATCTGCCGGCGGGAAAGCATGGAGAGGCGGTCGCTCTCCAGGATGATGGCGCGCGTCAGGACGAGGGAACTCGTCTCGATGCTGGCGCGGGGAGGAGCGGGGCATTTCTCGAACAGGGCGTCGAATGCGGCGCGAATGGGCGTTCCCGGTCGCTGGGTGACCCATTCCTGCCCGGCAAGGTCGTCGAGCGAGGCGGCAATGTCGCGCGCCACAAGCGGATGGCCGGGCCGGCCGACGATCGCATAGGGATCGTCGAACAGCGCCTCCGTTCTGAGGCCGGCAAGATCGCTTCCCGAGCGCAGCGCGCCGATGAGGATGTCGCTCGCCCCGATACGCAATTGCTGGGAGAGGAGGTCGTAGGAGCCGTCGGCGATCTCGATCCGGGCATTCGGATGGGCCGCCAGCAGCGGATTGATCGCCCGGGCGAGCAGCAGGGTGCGGGCAAGCGGCAGGCTGGCGATCTTGATGCGCCCCTCCATGCGGCCTTCGAGCTCCCGCAATTCGTCGACCGCCTGTTCCAGTTCCGTCAGGGCGACGCGCCATCGCATGGCAAGCCGGTGGCCAACCGCGTTCGGCGCCACGCCGCTCGCGCCGCGCATGAGGATCGCCTTGCCGACATTCGCCTGCAATTCGTGCAGCAGCCGGTGCAGCGCCGCCGGCGAGCCGCCCCCGCTGCGGGCGGCTTCCGTTATGGAGCCGCCGCCGGAAAGCGCGATCAGCGCCTCGATCTGGCGAAAGCCGATGCGGGCCAGCGTCTTGGCCATCAGGGCGGGATCACGCTGGACGCTGGCGCCGAGCGCCTGGCCGAGCGCGGCGGCGAGCTGGTCGTCCATGCGGCGCAACCGGGCGAGAAGCACCGTGCCGGCCGCCGTCGGCTGGCTGCCGGCGGCATAGCGTTCGAGGAGTTTTGCACCGAAGCGCGCCTCGATGCCGGCCAGCGCCACGGTGACGGACGGTTGCGAGACGTTCAGCTCCGCGGCGGCGCGGTTGAGGCTGCCCGTCTCGCAGACCTGCATGAAGGCGCGCAGATGGCGAAGGTTGAGGCCGGTGGCGATCATCGGGCTTCCGAAAATAGATTCGCAAAAAGCTATAACTGGGTGCAGCTTTCGTATTAGCACCGGACACCCGATCGGTGCCAGTGTTCCCTCGAAAATGTGAGGAGCATGGATATGCAGAACAAGACCGGACTCGTCGTCAGCGCACATTCGGCGGACTTCGTCTGGAGAGCCGGCGGCGCGATCGCGGCGCATGCGAAGCAGGGCTACGACGTCACCGTCGTCTGCCTGTCGTTCGGGGAAAGGGGGGAATCGGCGAAGCTCTGGCGCAAGCCCGGCATGACGCTCGAGGCCGTGAAGGCGGACCGCCGCCGCGAGGCGGAAAACGCGGCCCGGGCGCTCGGCGTCCATGATATCCAGTTCTACGACCTCGGCGATTATCCCATGCAGGTCACGCCGGAGGCCTTCGACCGGCTGGTCGACCTCTATCGTGCGCTCCGCCCGGAATTCATGCTGACGCATTCCCGGCAGGACCCGTACAATTTCGACCATCCGATGGCGACCGAGTTCGCCCAGCATGCGCGGGTCATCGCGCAGGCCCATGGCCACAAGCCCGAAGTTCCGGTGCTCGGCGCGCCGCCCGTCTATCTCTTCGAGCCGCACCAGCCGGAACAGTGCAACTGGAAGCCCAATTTCCTGCTGGACATCAGCGCGGTCTGGGAGAAGAAGCTGGCGGCGATCAAATGCATGGAAGGACAGGAGCATCTCTGGGAATATTATACCCGGGTGGCCTTGCAGCGCGGCGTGCAGGCCGCGCGCAATTCCGACCACAAGATCGTCTACGGCGAGGCCTATGAGGCTGTGTTCCCGCATGTGACCGGGACGCTCGGCCATGGAGCCCTGGCATGAGTGTCGTCTATCGCAACATCGAGCGAGCGCCGCTCGCTATCGTCGACGGCCTTGCCGAATGCGGCGCGGCGACGGTGCACGAGGCCATGGGGCGCATCGGCCTGATGCGTTCCCACATGCGTCCCGTCTGGCGCGGCGCACGGATCGCCGGCACGGCCGTGACGGTCTCCATCCCGCCGGCGGACAACTGGATGATCCATGTCGCGGTGGAGCAGTGCCGCGAGGGCGACATTCTCGTCGTCGCGCCGACCTCGCCCTGCGATGCCGGCTACTTCGGCGAACTGCTCGCCACCTCGCTCCAGGTGCGCGGCGTGCGCGGCCTGGTGATCGAGGCCGGCGTGCGTGATGTCGCTGAGCTCGAGACGATGGGCTTTCCCGTCTGGTCGCGCTTCGTCTCCGCGCAGGGCACGGTCAAGGCGACGCTCGGTTCCGTCAACGTTCCGATCGTCTGTGCCGGTGCCTCGATTGCCCCCGGCGACGTCATCGTCGCCGACGACGACGGCGTGCTGGTCGTGCCGAAGGCGGATGCGGAGAGGGCGCTTCAGGCCTCGCGCGCGCGGCTCGACAAGGAGCAGCAGACCCGCGCGCGGCTCGCCGCCGGCGAACTCGGCCTTGATATCTACAAGATGCGCGAGGCGCTGGCCGCCAAGGGATTGACCTACATCGATTGATCGAAGCCGGAAAAGGGGGAGGACCTTTTTCCGCAAGGGAGGACGAATGACCACGATTGCTTTCATCGGCTTCGGCGAGGCGGCGCAGTCCATCGCCGGCGGCCTTGCCGGCCGCAATGCGGCAAGGCTTGCCGCCTACGACCTGCGCTTTGCCGATCCCGCGGTTTCGGCCGGCCTTCGCGACCGGGCCGCGCAGCGCGGCGTGGAGCCGCTCGGCGACATCGCGGGCATCGCCGAGGCGGATGTCGTCCTGTCGCTCGTCGTCGGATCGGCGACGCGGGCCGTGGCGGCCTCCGCCGCGCCGCACCTTTCGGACCGGGCGATCTTCATCGATCTCAACTCCGTCGGCCCCGACACCAAGGCGCTCGCCGCCGGGGAAATCGCGACCGGCAGGGGAAGCTTCGTGGAAGGGGCCGTCATGGCCCGTGTCCCGCCCTATGCGGAGAAGGTGCCGATCCTCGTCGCCGGCGCGCGGGCCGGCGAGGCGGCCGAGCGGCTGAACGCGCTCGGCATGAACCTGGAGGTGGTCGGGGACGTGCCCGGCCAGGCCTCGTCGCTGAAGATGATCCGCTCGGTGATGATCAAGGGCGTGGAAGCGCTTCTGATCGAGGCGCTCTCCTCGGCCGAGCGGGCGGGCGTGACCGAGCGCATCCTCGATTCCGTGCAGGAGACCTTTCCCGGGCTCGACTGGCGGCAGGTGGCGGACTACTACCTGTCGCGAACCTTCGAGCACGGCGCGCGCCGCGTGACCGAGATGACCGAGGCGGCCGAAACGATCGAATCGTTCGGCCTCGAGGCATCCATGTCGCGGGCCGCCTGCAAGACCATCGCTGCCGCCCACGCGGCGATGAAGGACCAGGGCCTTGCCGTGAGCGACGGATATCGCGGTTTCGTGCCGGTAATGGCTCGCCGCATGGCAAAGGATCTGTGAGATGGACGGCATTCTCCTGTCGCTCGGCGTCATCTTCAGCTTTTCGGGTCTGGCGGTGCTCATCGTCGGCGCACTGCTCGGCATCGTCATCGGCGCCCTGCCGGGCCTCGGCCCGTCGATCGGGCTGAGCCTTCTCATCCCCTTCACCTACAATCTCGGCCCCGAGCTGAGCATGCTGATGATGATCTCGCTCTACACCTCGGCCGAATATGGCGGGTCGATCAGCGCGATCCTGCTCTCGACGCCCGGAACGGCGGCGGCGGCGGCCACCGCGATCGACGGCTATGCCATGGCGCGCAAGGGCAGGGCCAACGAGGCGATCTCGATTTCGCTGACCGCCTCGACCGTGGGCGGCGTTTTCGGCGGGCTGGCGCTCCTGCTTCTCGCCATGCCGCTCGCCTCGCTCGCCCTGAAGTTCGGCCCGGCAGGCTACTTTGCCGTCGGCGTCTTCGGCCTCAGCTCGGTCGCCGCGCTCTCCGGCGGCTCGCTGGTCAAGGGCCTCGTCTGTGCGGCCTTCGGGCTCGCGCTCGCCACCATCGGCATCGATCCCATCGCCGGCACGCCGCGTTTCACCTTCGGCCTGTTCGAACTCTACGAGGGCGTCCCGTTCCTCGCCGCGCTCATCGGCCTCTTCGCCGTCTCGGAAGCCCTCGTCATGATCGAGAGCCGCGTTGCCGCAGCGCCCATCATCAAGGACAAGGTCGGCCATGTCTTCATGTCGGGCGCACTGTGGAAGGAGACCTGGCGCTCCATGCTGTCGGGCTCGGTGATCGGCACGCTGCTCGGCATCCTGCCCGGCGTCGGCGGCAACATCGCCTGCTGGGTGGCGCGGGACTATGCCCGGGCGCGCGATCCGCATCCGGAGGAATACGGCCACGGCTCGGCCAACGGTATCGCGGCTCCGGAAGCCTCCAACAACGCGACCGTCGGCGGTGCGCTCGTCCCGCTGCTCGCCCTCGGCGTGCCCGGTTCGCCCACGACCGCCATCATGGTCGGCGCGCTGATCATGCACGGCCTGCATCCCGGCCCCCAACTCTTCACCGAAGCGCCCTCGCTGGTCTACGCGATCCTCTTCGGCACGATCATCGCCTCGTTGATACAGTATGCGGCCGGCTCCCTGTTCCTGCCCCTGATGGCGCGGGTGATGCGCCTGCCGGATGCGGTGATCGCCGTCGGCATCATGGCCTTCGCCGTGCTCGGCGCCTTCGCCATCCGCAACCTGATGTTCGACGTCTACCTGATGCTCGGCTTCGGCGTCGTCGGCTATCTCATGAAGAAGCTGCGCTTCCCGGTCGCGCCGATCATCCTTGCCATGGTGCTCGGCTATCTCGTGGAATCGAACTACCGGACCGCGCTGGTGTCCTCGCAGGGCGACTATACGATTTTCATCACCGATCCCGTCAGCCTGCTGTTCCTCGTCCTCAGCCTCGTCAGCCTGCTGACGCCGCTGTGGCGCCGGCTTCAGGCCCGCCGCATGCGCCGGCTCGACGGAACGGTAAACGGCGCGACGCGCTAGCGCATTTCCAGCCGGAGCGAAATCGCTTCGGTGTCGGATAATGCGGTAAAAACAATAATCTAGAGCATTTCCGGTGAGCCGGAGTTCGCCGGAAATGCTCTAGACAGCCTATCAACTGGAGGAGAAGACATGACGATCAACAGAAGAACATTCGGCACGCGCATGGCGGGTGTTGCCCTGGGACTGGCGCTTGCGCTGTCGAGCGTCGCGCTGCCGGCCCCTGCCGCGGCCGCGGGCTTTCCGGAAAAGTCCGTCACGCTGGTGATCTGGGCGGGTGCCGGGGGGGCGCTCGATACCTATGGCCGCAAGCTCGCCGAACTCCTGGAAAAGGAGTCTGGCTGGACGGTGAAGGTCGACAACCGGCCGGGCGGCAGCGGCGCGGTCGGCGTTTCGCAGATCATGACCCAGCCGGCGGACGGCTACCACATCCTCGTCTTCACGGGAACGCTGACCTTCGGCATCGCCCAGGGCCTCATTCCCTTCGAGCTCAAGGACTTCCGCATGCTGCGCGCCATGCAGTCGGAGCCGTCCTCGCTGGCCGTCCTGTCCGACAGCCCCTACACGTCGGTCGACGACTTCGTGAAATACATGAAGGACAATCCGAGCGGGCTGAAGGTCGGCGGTCATGCGCCCGGCGGTTTCCACCAGTACATGCTCTACCAGCTGATGAAGGCGGGCGGCTTCGAGAGCGGCTGGATCCCGCATGATGCATCCGGCAAGGTCACGCTCGCCCTGCTCGGCAAGCATATCGACGCCGCGATGATGACGCCGTCGACCGGCCTGGCGCAGGTCAAGAACGGCGACATCAAGCTGCTCGGCATCTCCACCGACAAGCGCAGCGAATTCCTGCCCGACGTGCCGACCTTCAAGGAACTGGGCTACGACATCGAGGGTGCGGTCTGGCGGGGCATCGCCGTGAAGGCGGGAACGCCGGACGACGTCGTCGAGAGCATCCAGGCCGCCGTGGACAAGGTCACGGCCTCCGCAGACTGGAAGAAGTTCCAGACCGAACAGTTCCAGGACAGCCCCGACTGGAAGGAGGAGGAGTTCACCAAGCGCGCGGAAAGCGATCTCGCCAACCAGCTCGAATTCCTCAAGGCGAATGGATACGCCCAATGACCAACCAGGCTTCGGCTGTTCCGGGCTCGAACCTCTCCCCCGCACCGGGGGGAGAGGCGCCCCGCCGGCACTTCAGGCAGAACCTTGCGGCGGCCTGCGTCTGCCTGGCGTGGAATGCGGGCTTCCTCTTCATGAGCCTTGGGCTTCCGGCCGGTCATTCGCGCGGCGACGTCGGGCCTGGCTCGCTGCCCATGGAGGTGTCCGGCTTCGGTCTCGTCGTCTCGGCGGTCTATCTGGTGCAGGTGCTGCGCGGGGTCGATCTCGGCGGGTCGAGCGAGACGATCGACGTGGCGCGTGTGACCGGCCTGCTCGGTCTCTTCGTCGCCGTCGTCGTCAGCGCGAACTGGTTGGGGCTTGCCCTTTGCCTCGGCGTCGGCAGCGGCGTGGCGACGCTGCTCTTTCCCGGCGAGAAGCCGCTGGTGCGGGCGGTCGCGACGGGCGCCGGCTTCTGGCTGATCGCCTGGGGACTGTTCGGCAAGCTGCTGGAACTGCCGCTTCCCTGACCGGACGCGCTCCGGATTTACCACAATCCTCGACGTCGGAGCGGCACCGCTCCGGCCGCATATATACCTGACCGATAGGAGTGACGGACATGACGGCGGATGGCATCCCCTGCATGATGATGAGAGGCGGCACGTCGAAGGGGGCCTATTTCCTCGCCGACGACCTGCCGTCGGACCCGGCGGAGCGTGACCGCCTCCTCCTGCGCGTCATGGGCTCGCCCGACCCCCGCCAGATCGACGGTATCGGCGGGGCGGATCCCCTGACCAGCAAGGTCGCGGTAGTGCGGCCCTCGGCGCGGCCGGGCTTCGACGTGGATTTCCTGTTCCTGCAGGTCTTCGTCGACCAGGCGCTCGTCAGCGATAGCCAGAACTGCGGCAATATCCTTGCCGGCGTCGGCGCCTTCGCCATCGAGCGCGGGCTGGTGACGGCCGGCGACGGCGAAACCGCCATTCGCATCTACATGGAGAACACGGCGCAATCCGCCGTGGCGCGCATCCCCACGCGGGACGGCCGGCCCGTCTATGCCGGTGAGGCGCGCATCGACGGCGTGCCCGGCACCTCGGCGCCCGTCTACCTCGCGTTCACGGATGCCGCCGGCTCAAGCTGCGGTGCCCTGCTGCCGACCGGTTCGGCCGCGACGCAGATCGACGGCGTCACCTGCACGCTGATCGACAACGGCATGCCCGTCGTCGTGATGCGCGCTGAGGATTTCGGCCTCACGGGCTATGAGAGCCGTGCGGAACTGGAGGCGAACGAGGCCGCGAAGGCGCGCATCGAGCGCATCCGGCTTGCCGCCGGCCCCCTGATGAATCTCGGCGACGTCACCAGCAAGTCCGTGCCCAAGATGACGCTCGTCGCGCCCCCGACGGGGGGTGGCGCCATCGTGACGCGCAGCTTCATTCCCCACCGCGTTCATGCGTCCATCGGGGTTTTCGGCGCGCTCAGCGTGGCGACGGCCTGCATGTTCCCCGAAAGCCCCGCCGCCGCCCTCGCGAGGCTTCCGGAGGGAGACGCCAAGACCGTCGCCGTCGAGCATCCGACCGGCAACATGGAAATCCTCCTGCGGCTCGACGCAAGCGCGCCGGGCGGCCTTGGGGAGTGCTCTTTCCTGCGCACGGCGCGCAAGCTCTTCGACGGCCGGGTGTTCGTGGATTAGGTTCCCGGCCGGGAAGCGCGACGGCGTCCCGGATGAAGACGGTTCCGTTCCGCGCGGCAGGTGCCCTCCCGCCGGACCGGAATTTCATGACAGTAAAATTTTTTCGGTGCGATTGAAGCGCGCGCACGGCTTGGATAACCCTTTCGCAGGCAATGATGCCGAGAAGACAGGGTTCATGCATGGACGCCACCATCGAGCCGCCGCCGATAGCCGGCATCCCGGGCATCGGGACCGTCGGCTATATCGGGCCGGAAGGGACATGGACGCATCAGGCGGCGCTGGATCTCTTCCGCGGCGGCGTCACGCTGCTGCCCTTCGCGGAGGGCCTGTTCGAGGCCTATGCGGCCGGCGCTGTCGATGCCATATGCGTTCCGGTCACCACGTCGCTGGTGGGCGCGACGCCCTATCTCGACGATGTCCTGGCGCTGGGCGATGTGACGATCATCGCCGAATATCCGAAAGTCCTCAGCTACAGCCTGATCGCCGGCAGGGAGGCGACGTTCGCCTCCATCCGCACGGTCATGGGGCACGCCGTCGCCCTGGAGGAGGTCGGTGCATGGATCGACGCGAACATGCCGGATGTCGAGCGCGAGATCCGCGCCGGCGCGACGGCCTATGTCGCCGAGCAGAATTCCCCCTTGCTTGCGGCCTTCGGGCCGGGGCTGGGCGCCAGGCTCTTCGATCTCAAGGAACTGCGCACGGGCATAGAAGAGGGGCTTCACAACGTCACGCGATGGTGGGTCCTCGGAAGGGCGACGCCCGCGCCGACGGGCAACGACCGGACGACGCTCCACCTGCGGGTGGACGAAGGGGCGCTGCATGCGATCCTCGCCGTTCTCGTCGGGGAGGGCCTGACCCTTCTCAACATCTACGAGCGGCCGACCGGCGAACGCCTCGATGCCCATCAATATGTCATCGACGTGGAGGGCCACGTCGTCTCCAACCCCGCCATCGCACGGCTGGCGAGTGTGGAAGGCTTGAGAGTGCTGGGCTCCTATGCGAGGCGATACTAGAGCATTTCCGTCGAACTCCGGTTCACCAGAAATGCTCTAGATTCTTGTTTTTACCGCATTATCCAACGTCGAAGCGACCTCGCT
>CAMLOC010000065.1 GCA_946481465.1 uncultured Shinella sp.
TCAGCGGTTCCTCCATGCCTTCGATGTCGAGACCGCCTATCTTTCGACGGTGACGATCATGGAGATCGAGTTCGGCATACAACGCGAACGCCTTCGCAATCCCGATTTCGCCGATGACCTTTCCCTGTGGCTGACGACCCTCGTGCTGCCGGAATTTTCCGCAAGGCTCCTGCCGTTCGATGCGCAGGCGGCCTCGATCGCAGGCCGGTTGCCGACACCCGGCAGGAGGCCGACCGCCGACGAGATGATCGCGGCGACCGCGCTCGCCAACAATCTGGTCCTCGTCACACGCAATCTTTCGGACTTTCAGCCGCTCGGCGTGCCATGCCTCAATCCATGGGAAGCGGCTCCCGGGGAATAGACTGCTTCACCCCTTGGCGGGAACCGGGTTCTGAGGCACGCGCGCCCAGGTCAGCGCGGCCGTCATGATCTCGGCGGCGGCGAGCGCGGCGATCACCGCCGGGCGCTTGTCCTTCACCGCCGTGCCGCCGATCGGGCAGACGAGGCGGGCGAAAAGGTCGGGCTGGCCGATCTCGCGCGACAGCCAGTTGCGGAAGGTCGTTCGCTTGGTCTTCGAGCCGATCATGCCGACATAGGCGGCGTCGCTGCGCTTCAGCGCCTCGGCCGCGATCAGGAAATCGAGCGCGTGGTCATGGGTCAGGATCACGAAGCTGCTGCCGGCGGGCGCATCACGCACCACGGCCTCGGGCATGGCGGTGAGGCAGGTCTCGATGCGCGGCACCGTCGAGGCGACGAGCTCGTCCTCGCGCGTATCCACCAGCACGACGCGCAGCGGGGCGAGCGACAGCGCCATGGCGAGCGCATCGCCGACATGGCCGGCGCCGAAGACATAGACATGCGGCCGTTGCGCCATCTCCCGGTCGGCACGCGCGACGAGGTCGCGCGCCAGCGCCGGGTTCATGGCGGTGAAAGTGAGGCCGACGCGCCCGCCGCAGCACTGGCCGATCTCCGGGCCGAGCGGCACGCTCATCGGCTCGGCGGCAGCGCCGAGACGCAGCGCGCGCCGGGCCTGGTCGATCGCCATATATTCGAGCTGCCCGCCGCCGATCGTCGCGAAGATCTCCCGCTCCGAGACCAGCATGAAGGCATCCGTATCGCGCGGCGTGGAGCCCGCCGCGCCCGTCACCTCGACCAGGATCGATCCCGGCGCCCGGCGCAGGAAATCCCGGATGTCTTCGCGCACGGCGGGCATGGTCTCACCCCTTGCTTTCTTTGCCGCAATTCCGGACGGAAAACCGCTTCACACTTTTCCTGGAATTGTCCGGGCCGTCTTCAGCCGCTCGATCGCCATCAGCACGCGCTCGGGCGTCGCCGGGGCGTCGAGCCGCGGGCAGATCTTATGATCCGCCACGCTCGCCACCGCGTCCGACAGCGCATGCAGCACGGCAAGGCCGAGCGGCAGCGGCGGCTCGCCGACCGCCTTGGAGCGATGGATCGTCGGCTCATAGGCTTCCGACCAGTCCGTCAGCGCCACGTTGAAGATCTTCGGGCGGTCCGAGGCGAGCGGGATCTTGTAGGTGGAGGGCGCATGGGTGCGCAGCCGCCCCTTGCCGTCCCACCACAATTCCTCCGTCGTCAGCCAGCCCATGCCCTGGATGAAGCCGCCCTCGACCTGGCCGATATCGATGACCTTGTTCAGCGACCGGCCGGTATCGTGCAGGATGTCGGTGCGCTCGACGACATATTCGCCGGTCAGCGTATCGACCGAGACCTCCGAGCAGGCCGCGCCATAGGCGTAGTAGTAGAAGGCATGGCCGCGGCCCTTCGAGCGGTCCCAGTGGATCTTCGGCGTCTTGTAGAAGCCGGCCGCCGAGAGCTGGACACGGGCCATATAGGCCTTCTTGACGAGATCGTTGAAGGCCATCTCGGAATTGCCGATGCGCACGCGGTTCGGCAGGAAGACGACCTGGTCGCGCGGCACCTGGTGGCTTTCCGCCGCGAAATCGATCAGCCGGTCCTTGATCTGGCGGGCGGCATTCTGCGCCGCCATGCCGTTGAGGTCGGCGCCGGAGGAGGCCGCCGTCGGCGAGGTGTTCGGCACCTTGGCCGTCGTCGTCGCGGTGATCTTCACCCGGTCGAGATCGATCTGGAACTCTTCCGCCACCACCTGCGCCACCTTCAGGTGCAGGCCCTGGCCCATTTCCGTGCCGCCGTGGTTCATGTGCACGGAACCGTCCGTGTAGACATGCACCAGCGCGCCGGCCTGGTTGGATTCCGTCTTGGTGAAGGAGATGCCGAACTTGACCGGCGTCAGCGCCAGGCCCCGCTTGACGATGCGGCTCTTTGCATTGAATTCGGCGATCGCCTCGCGCCGGCCGGCATAGTCGGCGCTTTCCTCAAGCTCGGCGACGATGCGCTGGATGATGCAGTCCTCCACCTTCTGGTGGTAGGGCGTCAGGTTCCGCTCTCCGTCGACGCCCATCGCATCGTAGAAATTCAGCTTGCGGATCTCGAGCGGATCCTTGCCGACGGCAAAGGCCACCTCGTCGATGACGCGCTCGGCGCCCACCATCCCCTGCGGGCCGCCGAAACCGCGGAAGGCGGTGTTCGACACGGTGTTGGTGTGCAGCAGCGCCGTCTTGGCGTGCACATGCGGGAAGAAATAGGCGTTGTCGCAGTGGAACAGCGCGCGGTCTCCCACCGGGCCGGAAAGGTCCGCCGAAAAGCCGGCGCGGAGCGCGAACGTGTAGTCGATGCCGAGGATGCGGCCCTCGTCGTCGAAGCCGACATCGTAGTCGATGGCGAAATCGTGCCGCTTGCCGGTCGCCACCATGTCCTCGTCGCGGTCGAGCCGGAGTTTTACGGCGCGGCCCAGCTTCTTGGCGGCGATGGCGGCGAGCGCGGCGCACTGGTTGGCCTGCGTCTCCTTGCCGCCGAAGCCGCCGCCCATGCGGCGCACCTCCACGGTCACGGCGTGGCTCGGCACGCCGAGCGCATGGGCGACGAGGTGCTGCGTCTCGCTCGGCCCCTGGGTGGAGCAGTAGACGGTGACCTCGTCGTCCTCGCCGGGCACGGCGAGCGAGACCTGGCCTTCGAGATAGAAATGGTCCTGCCCGCCGAGCCGCATGCGGCCCTTCACCCGGCGCGGCGCGCCGTCGAGGGCGGCGGCCGCATCGCCGCGCTTCAGCGTCAGCGGCGGAAAGACCTGGCGGTGCGTCTTCTGGTCGAGGTCCCAGATGTCGATATTGGCGGGCATCTCCTCGTATTCGACCTTGGCGAGGCGCGCGGCGCGGCGGGCCTCCTCGCGCGTCTCGGCGATCACGCAGAAGATCGGCTGGCCGTGGAACTCCACCTTGCCGGCGGCGAGCACCGGATCGTCGTGCATGCCCGACGGCGAGATATCGTTGTCGCCGGGAATATCCTCGTGGGTCAGCACGTCGACGACGCCGGGCGCGGCGCGCACGGCCGAAAGGTCGAGGGATTTCACGGTGCCGTGGGCGACGGTGGAAAGGCCGAGGCCGGCATGCAGCGTGCCGGCAGGCTCGGTGATGTCGTCGATATAGACGGCCGTGCCGGCGACGTGCTTGTGCGCGGAATCGTGGCGCGGGCTTTGATGCACGCCGCCGCTGATCTTTTCCGCCGTGAGGTCTGGACTGTGCTTGTTCATGGCTTACGCAGCCTCGTATCTGGAGACCTGCGCGGCTTGCCCGCTGGTCGTCGTTTCCACATGGAACCGCAGGAGCAGGTTCCTCGCCACCAGCGCGCGGTATTCCGCGGTCGCGCGCATGTCGGTCAGCGGCGAATAGTCCTCGGCATATTTCGCCATGGCCGCTTCCACCGTCGCCTCGGTCCAGGGCTGGCCGAGGAGCGCCTTCTCGACGGCGAAGGCACGCTTCGGCGTTGCCGCCATGCCGCCATAGGCGATGGTGATGGCGGCGACCGTGCCGTCGGCGGCAAGCGCCAGGCGGAAGGCGCCGAGCGTTGCGGTAATGTCCTCGTCGCGGCGCTTGGTCACCTTGTAGACGGCGAACTTCTCCGCAGCCGGAGGAACGGGCACCGCAAGGGATTCCACGAATTCGCCGGGCCGGCGGTCCTGCTTGCCGTAGGCGATGAAGAAATCCTCAAGCGGGATGGTGCGCCGTTCCGCGCCCTTGCGCAAGGTCACCGACGCGCCGAGCGCGATCAGCGCCGGCGGCGTGTCGCCGATCGGCGAGCCGTTGGCGATATTGCCGCCGATCGTGCCCATGTTGCGCACCTGCTGGCCGCCGATGCGGTTGATGAGCGGCCCGAGCGCCGGAATGTGCCGCGAGAGCGTCGCGATGGCCTCGGTATAGGTGACGCCGGCGCCAAGCGTGATCACGCCGTCCTTCACCGTGATCGCCTTCATCTCCCGAAGGCCGGCGATGAAGACGGCCGGCGTGATGTCGCGCATGTGCTTGGTGACCCAGAGGCCGACATCGGTGGAGCCGGCAACCACCGTGGCGGCGGGCTCCGCCTCCAGCACGGCGGCGAAATCATTAAGGTCCGCCGGCACGACGAACCGCTTCTTGCCCTCGCCGATCTCGACGCGCGCGCCGTCGGCAAGCGCCTTAAGGCGCGCGATCATCGCCTGGCGTTCGGCCAGAAGCGGGTCCTTCTCCGTGCCGCCATAGCTGGAAATGGCGCGGGCGGCGCGCAGGATCGGCTCGTAGCCGGTGCAGCGACAGAGATTGCCCTGCAGCGCCGTCTCGATCTCCTGGTCGGTCGGGTTGGGCGATTGCATCCACAGCGCATAGAGCGACATGACGAAGCCGGGCGTGCAGAAGCCGCATTGCGAGCCGTGATAATCCACCATGGCCTGCTGCACGGGGTGCAGGCGTCCGTCGACGGCGGCGACATGCTCGACGGTGACGACATGACAGCCGTCCAGCGAGCCGAGGAAGCGGATGCAGGCATTGACGCCCTCGTAGACGAGACCGCCCTCGGGCGTCAGCCGGCCCACCAGCACCGTGCAGGCGCCGCAATCGCCCTCTGCGCAGCCTTCCTTGGTGCCCTTGAGCAGGCGCGAAAGGCGCAGCCAGTCGAGCAGCGTCTGGTCCGCCGCGATGTCGCGAAGCGCGATGTCGCGGCCGTTGAGGATGAAGCGCAGTTCCGAGCGGATCTTGGCGGCCGGCATGGCTTAGCTCCCGCGGTAGGTGGAATAGCTGAAGGGCGAGACGAGCAACGGTACATGGTAGTGCGCGCCCTCGTCGGCAAGGCCGAAGCGGATCGGGATGACGTCGAGGAACATCGGGCCATCCCCCGTGCGGCCGAGATAATCGCCGGCATGAAAGCGCAGCTCGTAGGTGCCCGCCTTCATCGTCTCGCCGGCGAGCAGCGGCGCATCGCAGCGGCCGTCGTCGTTCGTCTCGGTGGTCTTGAGAAGGTGCAGCGTGTCGCCCTCGACCCGGTAGAGATCGATGCGCAGGCCTTCCGCCGGCTTGCCGCGCGCCGTGTCCAGCACATGGGTCGTGAGCCGGCCGGCCCCTTGCGAATGCGTTTGCATGTCTTTCCTCCTGAACACAGCGCTCCGATAATCACTATCCTCCAGCCCCTTGCCACTGAAAAGCAGCAGGATCGTTCGAGACTTTCAAAATTTCCGTGGGGAATGACGCCGGCGATTTGCGGCTAGACATTCCGTACCGAAAACGTTTGGAGGAGCGTTCCCATGCGATATTGCCGTGACATGCACGGATATGGACAGACACCGCCCGCGGCCGCGTGGCCGGGCGAGGCGCGCGTCGCCGTGCAGTTCGTGCTGAACTACGAGGAGGGCGGCGAGAACTGCGTGCTGCATGGCGACGCGGCATCCGAGGCCTTCCTCTCCGAGATCGTCGGCGCCGCCCAATGGCCGGGCCAGCGCCACTGGAACATGGAATCGATCTACGAATACGGCGCGCGCGCCGGCTTCTGGCGCCTGCACCGGCTGCTCACGGAAAAGGCCGTGCCCGTCACGGTCTACGGCGTCGCCACCGCGCTCCGCCGCTCGCCCGCCCAGGTGGCCGCCATGCAGGAGGCCGGCTGGGAAATCGCCTCGCACGGCCTCAAATGGGTCGAGCACAAGGACATGACGGCGGAGGACGAACGCGCCGCCATCGCCGAGGCGATCCGCCTGCACACGCTCGTCACCGGCGAGCGGCCGCGCGGCTGGTATACGGGACGCTGTTCGGTCAACACGGTCGATCTCGTCACCGAGGCCGGCGGCTTCGCCTATGTTTCCGACACCTATGCCGACGACCTGCCCTACTGGTACGAGCATGAGGGTCGGCAGCAGCTCATCATCCCCTATACGCTCGACGCCAACGACATGCGTTTCGCGACCCCGCAGGGCTTCAACAGCGGCGACCAGTTCTTCAGCTACCTGAAGGACAGTTTCGATGCGCTCTATGCGGAGGGCGCCAAGGGCAGCCCGAAGATGATGAGCATCGGCCTGCACTGCCGCCTGATCGGCCGGCCGGGCCGCGTCATGGCGCTCGCCCGCTTCATCGACTATGTGCAGGGCCACGAGAAGGTCTGGATCGCCCGGCGCATCGACATTGCCGAGCACTGGGCGAAGGCCCACCCGCCGCGCCCGCCCGCCGAGCGCCCCTCGCAGATGACGCAGGAGGCCTTCGTCGCGCGTTTCGGCGGCGTGTTCGAACATTCCGACTGGGTCGCCCGCCGCGCCTTCGCCGACGAACTTTCGCCGGCGAACGATACGGCGGCCGGCCTTGCCGCCGCCCTCGCCTTCCAGTTCCGCGCGGCGAGCGATGCCGAACGGCTCGGCGTGCTCGTCGCCCATCCGGACCTTGCCGGCAAGCTGACCCAGGCCAAACGCCTCACCGAAAGCTCCACCGAGGAGCAGGCCTCCGCCGGCCTCGACGCGCTGACCGACGCGGAACGCGCCCGCTTCACGGAGCTCAACGAGGCCTATGTGACGAAGTTCGGCTTCCCGTTCATCATCGCCGTGCGCGACAACACGAAGGCGAGCATCCTTACCGCCTTCGAGGCCCGCATCGCCAATGACCGCGAAACCGAGCTTGCCACCGCCTGCCGGCAGGTGGAGCGCATCGCGCTGCTGCGGCTGAAAGCCATGCTGCCGACCTGACGGGCAGGACGGGGGGACCTCCCCACCCTTGTCATGCCGCGTCGATGTTCCGGCAGGAGATCCTGCCGGGGCAGACACCTGCCGTCGACCGCTTCCGGCGTTCGACGGCAATCTCGTGAAACCGGCGGGCGGCGCCAGCCGCCTTGCGAATTCCGGCCATCCGGCCCGAGGGAGGAAAGACATGAAGACCATCGAGATCAAACCGCTCACCCGCGAGGCCTTCGCGCCTTTCGGCCAGGTGATCGAGCGCGACGGCGCACACAATTTCCCGATCAATGCGGGAAAATGCACCCGATACCACGACCTCGCCGATATCGAGACGACGGGCGAGAAGGCCCGGCCGATGATCAGCCTCTTGCGCGGCGAGCCCTATCCGCTGCCGCTGGAGCTGGCGATGGTGGAGCGCCACCCGCTCGGCAGCCAGGCCTTCATTCCGCTCAGTGACGCCTCGTTCCTCGTCGTCGTCGCCGCGGAAACGGCGAACGGTCCCGCCGAGCCTGTCGCCTTCCGCACCGCGCCCGGCCAGGGTGTCAATATCGGCCGCAATGTCTGGCACGGCATCCTGACGCCGCTCGACACGGTCTCCGACTTCGCCGTGGTCGACCGCGGCGGCGAGGGCGTGAACCTCGAGGAGCATTTCTACGCAGATCCCTTCCTGATCCGCTGATCCGTCCACCGGGATCACGGATCCGTGCCGGCCCGCCTCCACGGGCCGGCATTTTCATATCCGGAGTCGCGCACCGGAAAGACGGCCGCAAAAGAAAACGGGCCGCGCTCCTCGCGCGGCCCGCTTTCCTTGATCGATAAACCCCTGTCTATTCCGCGAAGAAGGCGAAGCGGATGATAAAGAGGACGGCGACCAGCGCCGTTGCCGGATGGATGTCCTTCCATTTGCCTGTGAAGAGCTTCAGCACCACGTAGCTGACGAAGCCGAAGGCAAGGCCGTTGGCGATCGAATAGGTGAAGGGCATGGCGAGCGCGGTCAGCGCAGCCGGCGCCGCTTCCGTCAGGTCCTCCCATTCGACTTCCGTCAGTTCGCGCATCATCAGGCCGGCGACATAGAGCAGGGCCGGCGCCGTCGCATAGCTCGGCACGGAGCCGGCGAGCGGCGAGACGAAGAGGGCGGCGAGGAACAGGATCGCGACGGTGAAGGCGGTAAGGCCCGTGCGCCCGCCCGCCTGCACGCCCGAGGCGCTTTCGACATAGGCCGTGGTGCTGCTGGTGCCGATCAGCGAGCCGGCGACGATCGCCGTGCTGTCGGCAAGGAGCGCGCGGCCGAGGCGGCTCTGCTTGCCTTCCTGGAGAAGGTTGGCGCGCTTGGCGACGCCGATCAGCGTGCCGGTCGCGTCGAAGACCTCGACGAGCACGAAGACGAGGATGACATGCAGCAGGCCGCCATGCAGCGCGCCGAGGATGTCGAGTTGCAGGAAGGTCGGCATGATCGACGGCGGCGCGGAGACGATCCCGCGGAACTCGCTGACGCCGACGATCCAGGAGAGGACCGTGACCGCGAGGATGCCGATCAGGATCGCACCCTTGACGCGCAGCGCATCGAGCACCGCGATGATGAAGAAGCCGAGGATGGCGAGCAGCGGACCGGTCTGCTTGAGGTCGCCGAGGCCGACGAGCGTCGCCGGATTGTCGACGACGATGCCGGAGCTCTTCAGGGCGATGATGCCGAGGAAGAGGCCGATACCGGCGGCAATGGCGCTCCTGAGCGAATGCGGGATGCCGGCAATCAGCCAGCTGCGCACGCCGGTCACCGTCAGGATGACGAAGATGATGCCGGAAATGAATACCGCGCCCAGCGCCTGCTGCCAGGTGAAGCCGAGCGAGGCCACCACGGTGAAGGCGAAGAAGGCGTTGAGGCCCATGCCGGGCGCCATGCCGATCGGCCAGTTGGCGACGGTCGCCATAACCATGGAGCCGAGCGCGGCGGCAAGACAGGTCGCCACGAAGACCGCATCCCGGTCCATGCCCGTGGTGGACAGGATGTCCGGATTGACGAAGATGATATAGGACATGGTGAGGAAGGTCGTCAGACCCGCGATCACCTCGGTGCGCACGGTGGTGCCGTGCTCACTCAGCTTGAAAAGCCGTTCAAACATGTTTTCTCCCCCTGGCGCGCCAGCGGCGGCGCCGTGCAAAACCTCCGGGCCAGATGCTCCTCCAGCAACCCGGGACCCAGCCGACGCTTCGCACTGCGAACCGCCTGCCCGCGGGTTTCCCCGCGTCCGCGCGCCGCTGTCCGCCGGAAGCCGGCCGCGGTTGATCACAGTTGCGTCATATTGCGTGTTCGCGCGCGATTGCGCCAGCCGGGAATTTCCCCGGATTTTCGCGAAACTCTTTCACGATTTGCCTGCGCGGCGGGGCCTTCCGGTCACTCGCAGACGTCGATCCACTCGCCCTTGACGAGCGCCGCCAGCCGTTCGGGGGCGATGCGCACCGCCGCATTCGTCGCGCCCGCCGCCGGAACCACCTCCTCGAAGGGTTTCAGCGAGACGTCGCAATAGACCGGAACGGGGGCGGGCAGGCCGAACGGGCAGACGCCGCCGACGGGATGGGAGGTGACGGCCAGCACCTGTTCGGCATCGAGCATGCGCGGCTTTGCGGCGAAACGATCCTTGAACTTGCGGTTGCTGAGGCGCGCCGTGCCGGCCGCCACCAGCAGCACGATCTCCTCGCCGACACGCAGGCAGATCGTCTTGGCGATCTGTTCCGGCGCCACGCCATGGGCTTCGGCGGCCAGCGGCACGGTCGCCGAACTCTGTTCGGTGACCAGCACCGCCACATCGGGCGCGTTTTCACGGAAGAATGCACGGACGGATTCGATCGACATGGCATTTCATAGCCAGTCCGGGGCGTTCTGCGCAAGGGCCGTTTGGCGGCGCGCTGGTGCGGTTGTTTTGCCATTGACGACAAAA